>JASLAI010000218.1 GCA_030147225.1 Planococcus sp. (in: firmicutes)
GTCAATTCTTTATTGCAGATGGTATCAACAGCCATCGCGAATCAAGTGACAAACAACATCATCACTGAAACAGGCGGCGACTTGCTTCGCGGCGAAACCGGTTCAAAAGTCCGCAACGACACACCAGGAAGCTGCGATTAATAAGAAAAGCGGAGGTGCCCATGTAGCTTCGACAGGCTTAAGGCAGACCGGCAATGTGGCGTTTTGTGCCACAGGGTCGGGTTGACTTAAGATCCCGAGAAGCTGGGCACCGGAGTCTGGACAAAGAAAAGCGGAAGCGATCCTCTAGACCCGACAGGCATAAGGCACTTTGGCTGTGCGGCGTTTCTTCAGCCGCATTGCCAGAGGGACTTATGACCCCGAGGGTCTGATCGCTGGAACTGGACAAAGAAAAGCGGAAGCGATCGTCTAGACCCGACAGGCATAAGGCACTTTGGCTGTGCGGCGTCTCTTCAGCCGCATTGCCAGAGGGACTTATGACCCCGAGGGTCTGATCGCTGGAGCTAGACAAAGAAAAAAGCGGAAACGGCCGTTAGTGATCAATAGTAAGCGCTAATTGAACCTAACCAATCAGCATTAAACTGAAAGAGCTAAAGCTCTTTCAGTTTTTTCTTTTCCGTCTTGATTTTTGGTATAATGGAGAAACGACGAATCGATTTTGAAAGAGGTTTTAAAATGGCACCGACACCGATGATGCAACAATATTTTCAAGTAAAGTCCGAATACTTGGACGCGTTTTTATTTTTCCGCATGGGCGATTTCTATGAGTTATTTTACGACGATGCCATCAACGCATCGCAAATTTTGGAAATTACGCTGACGAGCCGTGGTGGAACTGGAGATGACCGAATTCCGATGTGCGGTGTTCCCCATCATGCAGCGAAAAATTACATCGATCAATTAATACTGAAAGGCCATAAGGTGGCAATCTGCGAACAAGTAGAAGATCCGAAAACGGCTAAAGGAGTCGTCAAGCGTGAAGTGGTGCGCCTCGTTACCCCAGGTACGCATACAGAAGGAAAGAGTGTCGATTCCAAATCGAATGTGTTTTTAGCGGCTGCTGATGAGCTCGCAGACGGTTTTGGTTTATCCTATATCGACATCAGTACGGGGGAAGCCACAGCGACATATATAATGGGAACGGAGAAAGCACTGTTGCAGGAATTGCAATCCTTGAATATCCGCGAACTCGTGGTTTCAGAACAGTTATTTGTCTTGCTGACTGAAGAAGAACAGGATTTGGTTCTATCCATTGAGACGATGGAAGATGCTTACCCGACAGCGCCAGCGCAAGTAGCTGCTTGCCCGGAAGATCTCCAGATGAGCTGCCACCGTTTGCTGACGTATATTGCCCGCACGCAAAAACAATCACTCGATCATATCCAAGCATTTACTTATAAAGAAAACAATCAATTACTCAGCATTGATTTTCATTCGAAACGCAATTTGGAATTGCTGCAGTCAATTCGCGGCGCTGAAACGAAAGGGACGCTGCTTTGGCTCTTAGATGAAACCGTGACGGCAATGGGAAGCCGGAAGCTGAAACAATGGCTGCACCAGCCTCTTGCGAACAAGCGGATGATCGAAGAACGCCAGCAAATGGTAGCAGCTTTGATCGATCAGTATTTCGTGCGTATAGAGCTCCAAGGGCTGTTGAAGGAAGTTTATGACCTAGAACGGTTATCCGGACGTATTGCCTTTGGCAGTGCCAGTGGACGCGACTTGGCGCAGCTTCGGAGTTCCTTAGAGAAAGTGCCGGCGCTCATTGAAGAATTAGCCAGTTCCGGCAGCCCGGCATTAGTTGAGTTCAGCGGGAAATTGGACCGTTGTGTTGAAGTATGTGAGTTGCTGCAAGCCATCAGCGAGAATCCGCCTTTGTCTTCGAAAGAAGGCGGTGTTATCCGTGATGGATTCCATCAGCAATTGGATGAATACCGGGATGCCTCCCGAAACGGCAAAGACTGGATTGCAGAACTTGAACAGAAAGAGCGTAAATTGACCGGCATCAAATCCTTGAAGATCGGCTATAATCGAATATTTGGCTATTACATCGAAATCTCTAAAGCCAATATGCATTTAGCCGATTTGGAGCGGTATGACCGGAAGCAGACCTTGGCAAACGCCGAACGCTATACAACTCCTGAACTGAAAGAAAAAGAAGCTTTAATCTTAACGGCTGAAGAAGAAAGCTTATCGCTTGAATATGACTTGTTCGTAGCAATCAGAGACGAAGTGAAACAGTATATTTCACGTATTCAACGCTTGTCTTCTTCACTCAGCGGCTTGGATGTCTTTTTAAGTTTTGCCAATGTAGCGGAAAAATACCGTTTCGTGAAACCGGAGTTTAATGATTCAACCGAAATTTCCATCATCGAAGGGCGCCATCCGGTCGTTGAAAAAATGCTCAACAAGCAGCATTATGTACCAAATGACTGTGTGTTGGCGGAAGATAAGAACATGCTGTTGATTACTGGGCCGAATATGTCGGGTAAAAGTACGTACATGCGGCAAGTTGCGTTGACGATTGTGCTGGCGCAGATTGGCAGTTATGTTCCGGCCGAATCAGCTAATTTGCCGATTGTCGATCAGATTTTCACACGTATCGGAGCAGCGGATGACCTGGTTTCGGGACAAAGTACCTTCATGGTCGAGATGCTTGAGTCGCAATATGCAATTACCCATGCAACGAAGAACAGTTTATTGCTGTTCGACGAAATTGGCCGAGGCACTTCGACGTACGACGGCATGGCACTTGCCCAATCAATGATTGAGTATATCCACAGAGAAATCGGTGCCAATACCCTCTTCTCCACTCACTATCATGAATTGACGGCATTGGAAAACTCACTCGAAAAGCTGCACAATGTCCATGTCGCAGCAATGGAACAATCCGGCAAGGTGGTATTTCTCCACAAAGTAAAAAAAGGGCCAGCAGACAAAAGTTACGGGATTCATGTTGCCGAACTGGCTAATTTGCCGGAACCGATATTGGCACGTGCCCGTGAGTTGCTGAAAACCTTTGAAGAAGATAAAAAGAAACAGCCAAAAACAATTGAGCAATTATCGTTTTTTGACGATACAGATACTGAAAAAGATGAAATCCTGCAGACCATTAAAGACGTTCAAGTATCCGCGATGACGCCGCTTCAAGCGCTGCAAATGCTTAATGACCTGCAGCAGAAGTTGACGGACAAAGTTAATCAGTAAGGAGTGAGACCATGGGCATCATTCGATTGATGGACGAACCTCTATCCAATAAAATAGCCGCTGGTGAAGTAGTAGAGCGTCCAACTTCGGTCGTCAAGGAGTTGGTGGAAAATGCAATCGATGCCGGCAGCACAGCTGTTGAAGTAATGCTGATCGAAGCAGGGCTGACATCCATCCAAATCATCGACAATGGTGCCGGAATGGATGCCGATGATGCGTTGCTGTCGTTTTCCCGACACGCTACCAGCAAAATAGCCAATGAACACGATTTATTCCGGATACGGACACTTGGATTCCGTGGAGAAGCGTTGGCCAGTATAGCTTCGGTGTCCAAAGTGACCTTGCATACATCAAATGGTACGAGCGGAACCTTTGTCCAAATGGAAGGCGGTCGTTTAACCGAGCACCGTGCCGGTTCCTTAAGAAAAGGAACGGATATCAAAATCGATCAGTTGTTTTTCAATACCCCTGCACGCTTGAAATACATGAAAACGCTGCAGACAGAGCTTGGCCACACGATTGATTTATTGAACCGGTTCGCATTGAGCTATCCGGGAATCGCTTTTAAATTGACGCACGATGGCAGAACCATTCTGCAAACCTCAGGCAGCGGTGAGATCAAACGTGTACTTGCAGATATATACGGGGTGGCGATTGCCAAGAAAATGATTCCGTTCGAAGGGGAGTCGCACGATTACAAAGTATCCGGCTTTGCATCGCTTCCTGAAATCACCCGTGCCAATAAAAACTATATTTCCTTGTTCGTCAATGGCCGGTGGGTTAAGCATTACGCCATTGCCAATACGGTACACAGGGCGTATCATACTTTTTTGCCGCTCGAGCGGCAGCCGATTGTTGTGTTGAATATTGAAGGCGATCCTTACTTGACGGATGTCAATGTTCACCCGTCCAAGCAGCAGATTCGTTTGAGCAAAGAAAAAGAATTGATGGACTTGATTCACGAGACGATTCGGCGAACCATCAGTGCGGTCGTTCGTGCGCCGGTTATCGAAAAGCCGAAACCGGCCAAACAAGTACCGACTAAGCAGTTGGATCTCTGGAAAAGCTCGTTTACTGTCCAGGAGCCAAAGCAGCCATTGCCCGAACAACCGGTGGCAGAAGAAGAGCCTCAATTGCCGCTGGAAAAAGAAGTTGAATTTGTTCAGCAGGACCCGGTGCCGGTTGAAGAAAAGCTGCCACCTATAGAAGAGCCTGAAGAAGATGACAGCCCTCAATTTCCCGAACTGGAAGTAGTGGGCCAAATACACGGCACCTATATCGTGGCACAGAGCAACGATGGGTTTTACCTGATCGATCAGCATGCTGCACAAGAGCGTATCAAATACGAATATTTCCGGGAAAAAGTAGGGGATATCGACAGCAATGAACGGCAGTCGCTGTTATTGCCGTTGACTTTTCACTACAGTCGTGACGAAGCTTTGCGCTTAAAAGATAATTTAAGTACTTTATTTGAAAGTGGCGTGTTTCTTGAAGAATTTGGGGATACTTCATTTATAGTCCGTGAATACCCAACATGGTTCCCAAAAGGCTTTGAACAGGAGATTATTGAAGATTTGATTGAACAGGTACTGACTGAACGTAAAGTGGATGTCAAAAAGTTGCGTGAAGACGCAGCCATTATGATGAGCTGCAAGCGGTCCATCAAAGCCAACCATTTTCTGCAAAAGCACGATATGGAAAGGCTGCTGACGGATCTGAAAGGAGCGGAGCAGCCATTCACCTGCCCACATGGCCGTCCCGTCATCATTCATTTTAAGACATATGATGTTGAAAAAATGTTTAAACGGGTCATGAATTAAGATTTAGATGTGTGAGCTTGGGTATTAGTAAAGAATAGATACAATGACTCAGTATGGAGGGATGTTGAGAATGCAAGTAACCAAAGATTATATGCGCGTCTCAGACGAGCATGAACTCTATTATGAGCGCTATGAACCGCCAAGCCCAATTGGCCATGTCCATCTTATTCATGGAATGGCCGAACATATCGGCCGCTATACGGAATTTGTCGATTATTTGGTATCACTTGGTTTTATCGTCTCTGCTCATGATCAGCGGGGACATGGAAAAACTGCAGAACGTAATGGGATGTTAGGGTATTTTGCAGATAACAACGGCTTTGAACGCGTTGTGGAAGATGCTCATGAAGTCATCACGGAATTGCAGCGTGCGACCGGCAATTATCCGCTGGTCTTATTTGGCCATAGCATGGGTTCGTTCGTAACTCGCCGTTACATGCAGCTGTATAGCGAAGAGGTTAGCCGTGTGGTTATATCGGGTACAGGGGGAGATCCTGGAACTTCAGGGAAGCTTGGGTTAGCTTTGGCTCTTGCAACCGCTAAAACTCAGGGTAAACAGCAGACAAGCAAAATGCTTGGAATGCTGACTTTCGGAAGCTTCAATAAACCTTTCGCAGAAGAAGGTTCGTCTTATGCCTGGCTGACAAGAGACAAGGAGGCTGTAGCAAAATACGAAGCAGATCCTTGGTGCGGGTTTAAATCGACCAACCAGTTTTACGTAGACTTATTTTCCGGCCTAGCTGTAATCAATAAACCCGCAGAAGTCGACAGAATCCGAAAGGACTTACCGGTTTTGCTGATCAGCGGAGCGATGGACCCTGTAGGGGATTTTGGCAATGGTGTCTTCAGCTCAGCCAAGCAATTCAATGACAAAGGGATGAGTAATGTCAAAGTCTATCTCGCGGAACAGGACCGGCACGAATTGCTGAATGAACTGGATAGCCAATTTCATCTCGAGTTGATTGGGAACTGGATGTGCGGCAATGATTGATGTGGTAGCCATTGTTGGGCCGACTGCGTCCGGCAAGACTGCACTAAGCCTTGAATTAGCAAGGCGGTTGAACGGGGAAATCATCAATGGCGATTCAATGCAGATTTACCGGGATATGACGATTGGCACGGCAAAGATTTTACCCGAGGAAATGGATGGCATTCCTCATCATCTATTGGATATCAAAGATCCGGAGGACAGCTTTTCAGTAGCCGAGTACCAAAAGCTGGTCCGGGAAAAAATTGAGGAAATCCGCTTGCGCGGCAAGCTGCCCATACTTGTTGGGGGGACTGGCTTATATATCCAGGCAGTGCTCTTCGATTATCGCTTTACTGATGGGCCTGTTGATCATCGGTTGAGAGATAGTCTGAATGAGGAACTGGAGAAACATGGTCCCGAACACATGCATGAAAAACTGATGGAATTGGATCCCGAGTCTAATATTCACCCCAACAATACGCGCCGGGTCGTACGGGCAGTCGAAATCCTGATGAGCGGTCAGGAAAAAGGCGACCGCAACCTTGCTTTATCGCCGATGTACAATGAAGCCATCATCGGGTTGGATATTCCAAGGGATATTCTGTATGAACGCATCAATGAGCGTGTGGACACGATGATGGAACGCGGTTTAGCAGAAGAAGTTCAGTCGCTGAGACAAAGAGGCATAAGGGACGTTCAGTCCA
>JASLAI010000253.1 GCA_030147225.1 Planococcus sp. (in: firmicutes)
CCGTGGTATAAATCATCATTGACGACATCGTAAATATAGCCTAGCTGACCCACACCATCTTGAAACACACCGAGTGAAATGGCGAAATTGCGTTTTTGGTGAACGAAATTCATAGTGCCATCAATCGGATCCAGCATCCAAATAACACCTTCTGAACTTTGGATATCATCTCCAAATCCTTCTTCTCCAAAAATTCGATGCTCCGGGAAATCTTTGCGGATGCGAGAAATAAAGAATTGCTCGATTTCCTTATCGATGTTTGTCACCAAATCATTGGCATTCGATTTTGACTCGATGGTGATGTCCGTTAAAAAAGAATTGCGGATTCGATGTCCCGCTTCTTTGATCAACGATTTTATGTACAGATCCATAGCATGCAAATCCATATTCATATCCCTCCTCATTTGTTTTAGTATAACGAAAAAGGCATCTGCTGTCTTACTTCAGCAGATGCCTTTAATGTATAGAAGGATTAGAGCGCATGAAGGGCCTCCAGTTCTACGTGTATCTCTTGAAGCCGCTGCTTGCTTTTAGATATTTGATGATCGTCTTTCTGTTGCATGGCATCATACAATGAAGCGAGTTCATAATCTAGTTCTAATTTTAATACGTGTACGTATTCCTTCTCTACATCCGCTTTGCGGATTATCTGAATCATCTGTTTCATAATGAGCACCCCTTTCTCATCATACTCCGAAAATTCTGACTAATCGTGTTACAAGTATTATAATACCACCTTTATCTAATGAAATCCATTGGCAAATACGTATTTATATTCTTTTTTCCCAAACTTCGTTAAAATGAAACCTGTATACCTAAATTAAAGGAGGATATTTCTTTGACGCCTTATTGGAGTGAGCAAGATTTTGAAGTTTTCAACACTCCTGGCCTCGATGCCAGGATGTCTGCATTAACCGAATATGTCCGTCCGAAGTTCGAAGAACTGGGCACTGAATTCTCATCTTTTTTCTCTGGAAAAACTGGAGATGAGTTTTTCCCACACGTCGCCAAGCATATGAGAAGAACCGTAAATCCACCAAATGATAGTTGGGTGGCCTTTGCTCCTTATAAAAGAGGGTACAAAGCTGTTCCCCATTTTCAAATTGGCATGTGGGAAAGTCATGTATTCATTATACTGGCGGTAATTTACGAAGCGCCGAACAAAACTGCGATGGCAAACAATCTCTTGCAATCTGATGTACTCAGCCAATTACCGGACGACTTTGTTGCTTCGGGAGACCATATGAAGCCTCAATCCGACGCTTTAATAGAATTAGGTGAAGAAGGCCTGGATAAATTACTGATCCGCTTGCGTGATGTGAAAAAAGGCGAATTCGTTATAGGCCGCCATTTAAAGAGAGAACAGGCCTCCCATTTAAACAAAGAACAGTTTCTGCAATTTACAGAAGAAACGTTTTCTGCTTTGCTGCCTGTTTACCATACATTGCTTCAACCGACAAAAGAACCTGTCAGCCGCTAAAGGCTGAAGGTTCTTTTTTTCATTTCTTATTCGTTTTGATGATGTCATTGCCGTTTCCGGCTTTCATCGCTTTAATGACTGGAAAACTGGCATACCCGCTCTCTTCCTCAAATTCGCGGAAGTATGTTTTTTCTTCCGATATGGCAGGAACGACCTGCTTAAATTTTCGGTAGCGTGTCATCAATTCTTGTCTGTTAATGCCTTTTTCATAAGCCAGTTCGATTCCTTCAAAAAAACTTACGACATCAATGATTTCTTCAGTCGACCATTCAATTGAAAATGGATAGGAATAATCCATTCTTCATCCCTCTTTTCATTCAGTGATAGACCATTTTTTTCGGATTTGATTGGCTTGATTGACCATATCCTCAATCAGTTCCTGAACTGTTGGCACGTCTTTAATCAGCCCAGTCACCTGTCCAGCCCAGCCAAAGCCCTGGTCCTTTTCTCCATTATAGATGAAACGCTTATTGGCTTCACCGCTAATGTACTCTTTTAATGCCTCATAGGTAGGTGTCTGACTTTCAATCTCCAAAATCCGATCCGTCCAGCTGCTCCGCAAAGTTCGTGCAGGAGCGCCAATGCTGCGCTTGATGATGACTGTATCGTTCTCGGTGCTGTTGATTAACTGTTCTTTATAAGCTTCAGAAGCATGGACACATTCTTTGGTTGCAATAAAGCGTGTGCCCATTTCTATGCCTTCAGCTCCCAGCGCATGAGCAGCCATCCATCCGCGTCCATCCCCGATTCCTCCTGATGCAATAACCGGGATTTTTACAGCGTCAACCACCTGCGGGATTAAAACCATTGTCCCGATGTCATCACGGCCTAAATGTCCGCCGCCTTCATGGCCTACCACCATTACAGCGTCCGCTCCCAAGCTCTCTGCTTTTTGAGCCTGTCTTCTGGCAGCCACCAGCACCAGCTTTTTGATGTCCGTCTCTTTTAGCTGTTCGAATATTGGAGTCGGATTGCCGCCAGTCATGGAGACGACAGGAACTTTTTCTTCAATCGCCACATCCAGCATATGAGAAAATGCACGGCCATGATCACCGATTGCAAAATTAACACCAAACGGCTTATCCGTCAATTTTCTTACTTTCTGAATTTCTTGCCGAAGTTCTTCAGGTGTCGACAAACTCATTGCAGTGATTTGTCCGAGCCCGCCGGCATTTGAAACAGCCGCTGCTAGTTCTGCATAGGCTAAATAAGCCAAGCCCCCCTGAATAATGGGATAGCGAATTCCCAATAACTCCGTCACTCTCGTCTTAAATTCCATGAACTCACTCCTTTTTCTCACTGTACATCATGTATTCGCTTTCATAAGGTGAAATCCTTTTATTTTTATACTATAGCGGTTAGCATCATGCTATAATTCTTTTTGTTTTCATTTTATTTAGCGAGGTGGGCTTATCATTGTCTCAATTAGAAACTCCGTTATTTGATGCGCTTTTAAAGCATCGAAACCGGCACCCGATCCAATTTCATATACCAGGTCATAAAAAAGGCCAAGGCGTCGACCCCGCATTTCGGGAATTTGTTGGCGATAACGTTCTATCCATCGATTTGATCAATATCGCTCCTCTGGACGATTTGCATTCTCCAAAAGGCGCGATTAAAGATGCGCAGGAGCTAGCTGCCGAAGCATTCGGCGCAGACCATACATTCTTTTCTGTACAAGGCACAAGCGGTGCCATCATGACCATGATCTTGAGCGTAGTCGGCCCCAACGACAAAATTTTGGTGCCTCGAAATGTGCATAAGTCTATAATGTCCGCTATCGTCTTTGCAGGAGCGATTCCTGTTTTCATTCATCCGGAAGTAGATCCGGAACTTGGCATCTCTCACGGCATCTCTGCAGAGGCGGTCGAAAAAGCATTGATCGAATATCCGGATGCTAAAGCGGTACTAGTCATCAACCCGACATATTTCGGCGTAGCAGCTGACTTGAAACGGATTGTTGACATTGCACATTTACGCAGTGTTCCTGTCTTGGTGGACGAAGCACACGGGGTTCATATTCATTTCCACAAATCGTTGCCTGTTTCAGCGATGGCTGCAGGAGCCGATATGGCAGCCACTTCTGTACATAAGCTAGGCGGCTCCATGACCCAAAGTTCCGTATTAAATGTACGGGAAGGACTCGTATCGCCCAAACGTGTTCAATCCACTTTATCCATGTTGACCACTACATCAACGTCTTATCCGATTCTGGCTTCACTTGACACAGCCCGCCGCCAGTTGGCGATACACGGCTACGATTTGATTGACCAGGCCATCCGGTTGGCGCAGGACGCCCGCAAACGCATCAATAAAATACCTCACCTGCATTGCGTCGGCAAAGAATTGCTGAATTCATCGGCCACTTTTGACATGGACCCGACTAAACTATTGATCAGCGTAAAGAACTTAGGCATTACCGGCCATCAAGCTGAAGAATGGCTAAGAGAAAACGCTAATATTGAAATAGAGCTTTCCGATTTGTATAACATCTTGTGCCTCGTCACGATCGGCGATACACGCAAAGAATTGAATTTGCTTATCAACGCTCTTCAACGCATGAGTGAATCATTGGATAGCGATGCCGCCGTCATCGAACCGGTTGTCTTGCTGCCGGATATACCCAAGCTTGCTATGACACCGCGTGATGCTTTCTATGCCACCACTGAAGTCGTGTCTATTAACGATGCTGTCGGCCGCATTTCGGCTGAATTCATTATGGTTTACCCTCCAGGCATTCCCATTTTCATTCCGGGTGAAATTATCACGGAAGAAAACATCAATTATATCCATATGAACGTAGCTGCTGGTTTGCCTGTGCAAGGACCTGAAGATGATACGCTGCAGATGCTGCGCGTTATCAAAGAGCAGCAAGCGATAAGATGAATAAGATAAGTAAGAGTGCTTAAAGTTTTATGTTTTTCTCATAAGTCGAAAAAAACGATCCGCAGATTGCCTGCGGATCGTTTTAGATTGTGCACAAAGTTTAAACATAATGAATAGAGATGCATGTCCCCAACCGATCTGGCCACTTCGCGTTCCGTGGGCTCAGCTTCCAACGGAGTATTCGTGGCCAGACCGGCGGGAGCGTGTTGCTTTAATCAAATGAAGAATCCTCTAGCAGTTCCTTTAAAAAAAGTCCCCAAACCTGGTCACCCTTCACTCAAGAATCCGGAGCGCAAGGCGGCGACTCCAGCGGAAAAGCGAAGTGCCGAAATCCACTCGGACCTGAGTCCGAGTTAGTTCGGCGCGAGCCCGCGGAACGCGTCCGCCTGGAGTGTAGAATTCGATATTAATACGCTGGAATAAGTAGTTATTCGTTAAATGGACTATTTATTTTTTGTCTATAAGCTTAAACGATCTGCAGATTGCCTGCGGATCGTTTTTATATGCCTTCGATAGCTTCCGGATCGACAAAGCCGTAGCCTTTGTCCTTTAGCCCTTGGATAATGTCTGGAAGAGCTTCTGATGTCCAATCGCGGTCTTGCATTAATAGGTTAGCGCCATTGTTCAAAAATTCCGTATTGACCATAATATCTGTAAATGATTGGGAATTATGATACTGCTGTTCACAATCATAAAAGTAATTCCAAT
>JASLAI010000327.1 GCA_030147225.1 Planococcus sp. (in: firmicutes)
AGGGATAACGAAAAAACGGAACAGCGGAACACTGTAAAAGAATTTAAAACAGACGATTTATTAGGAGGACAATATACATGCGTACAACATTCATGGCTAAAGGTCACGAAGTAGAGCGTAAATGGTTGGTTGTCGATGCAGAAGGGCAAACTCTTGGACGTTTAGCTTCTGAAGTCGCTTCAATCCTACGCGGGAAATATAAACCAACATTCACACCAAACGTTGACACTGGTGATCACGTAATCATCATCAACGCTGAAAAGATTCACCTTACAGGCAAAAAGCTTACGGACAAAATCTACTACCGCCACACACAATACAGCGGTGGATTGAAACAGCGTACTGCACTTGAAATGCGCACAAAATACCCAACTAAAATGCTTGAATTGGCTATCAAAGGGATGCTTCCAAAGAACTCTCTAGGTCGTCAAATGTTCAGAAAGCTGCATGTCTATGCTGGCCCAGAACATAACCACCAAGCACAAACACCAGAAAACTACCAGCTTCGCGGATAATACATTAGTAAATTAGAGGAGGATACACCTTTGGCACAAGTTCAATATATTGGGACAGGTCGTCGTAAAAACTCAACAGCTCGCGTACGGTTAGTACCGGGTGACGGCACAATTACAATCAACAAACGTGACGTAGCGGACTACGTTCCTTACGAAACATTACAACAAATCATCAAACAGCCACTAGTTGCTACGGATACTCTAGGAAGCTACGACATCCTTGTAAACGTAAACGGCGGTGGATTCACAGGCCAAGCCGGAGCAATCCGTCACGGTATTGCACGTGCTCTACTTACTGTAGACCCTGCATTCCGTCCTGCGTTGAAATCTGCTGGGTTGTTAACACGTGACCCACGTATGAAAGAACGTAAGAAACCAGGTCTTAAATCAGCACGTCGTGCACCTCAGTTCTCAAAACGTTAATTTCGATTTTCGTTTACAAAACACTCTCCGAAGAAATTCGGAGAGTGTTTTTTTGTGTTCGAATGGAGGCTCGAACAGGTAAAATAGAAGGAAATGAGAGGGATGCGGACATGAACCGGATCAATTTAATTTGCCTGGGTGTGAAAGACACGAACACATCTATACAGTTTTAACAGAGAGGGGCTCGGTTTTCAAACCGCGGAAAAAGGGGACCATCCTAAAATTGTGTTTTTCAACTCTTCGGATACGAAACTGGAATTGTATCTATTGGACGAATTTGCTAAAGATATCGATGAGGAGAATCCGCCAAGCGGCAGCGGGTTTTCAGGCATTACTTTAGCATATAACGCAAAATCTAAAGAAGAGTTGGATAGGGTGATGTTTTTGGCGCAGTCGGCTGGATGAAAAATCATCAAAGAACCAAATGATGTTTTCTGGGGAGGCTATTCAGGTTACTTCACAGATCCTGACGGCTATTACTGGGAAGTGGCGTGGGGCCCAAACTTTACGTTCGATGAAAATGATATGCTGGAAATCGATTCGTAAGCAGGGCTCACAGTCATGCCAGTTATTTTTTTAGGAAACGCCACTTCGCCGGAGCTTTTATAGCTGCTGAAGATGAGTGGCTTTTTTCATTTTTCTTATAAGACCGAATAGATTAAAAATAAGATTTGCTGTGCTATACTTTATGGTGAGCAAAACTGATGGGGAGTGTATCGATATGTTAACTGAAGTACAAGTGCGCGAATTACTCGGAACATTAGAAGATCCGTTTTTACATAGATCGTTGACTGATACAAACGGCATCACGTCCGTGACGATCAAAGAAGAGAAGAATCACGTCAGTGTGAAATTGGCGATTGCCAAAACCAATACACCTGAACAAATGCAGCTTCAGATGAAAGTCGTTGATGTATTAAAAGGAGCGGGAGCAGGTTCTGTCGGCATCCGTTTTGAAGAGCTTCCACCTGAAGCGTTAGCACAGTTCCGTGGAACAGCAAACGAATCAGAAGCGCAGGATCTATTGTCTCCACTCAATAAAGTCGAATTTATTTCCATTGCCAGCGGCAAAGGCGGCGTTGGTAAATCAACCGTATCGGTTAACCTGGCGATTGCTTTAGCGCGTCTTGGCAAAAAAGTGGGATTAATTGATGCAGATATCTACGGATTCAGTGTGCCGGATATGATGGGCATCGACAAATCGCCAGTTGTCCGCGGCGAAACAATCATCCCAGTTGAACGTTTCGGTGTAAAGGTCATTTCGATGGGCTTTTTCGTGGAAGACAATATGCCAGTCGTTTGGCGTGGCCCGATGCTCGGCAAAGTACTTGATCAATTCTTCCGCGATGTAGAATGGGGAGATTTGGATTACCTTCTATTGGATCTGCCGCCTGGCACAGGGGATGTTGCACTCGACATTCACCAAATGCTTCCGGCTTCCAAAGAAATTGTCATCACGACGCCTCACCCGACGGCAGCATTTGTTGCAGCGCGTGCAGGAGCGATGGCACTTCAAACTGACCATGAAGTCTTAGGGGTTATCGAAAACATGTCGTGGTTCGAAAGCAAAGAGACCGGCAAGAGAGAATACCTATTCGGACAAGGCGGTGGACCGAAGCTTGCAGAAGAACTGCAGACACCACTGCTTGGACAGATTCCGATGGGTCAGCCTGATTGGAACGAAGAAGATTTCGCTCCATCTGTGTACTTGGAAGACCACCCGACAGGGAAAATTTACGAAGATATTGCGAAGCAAGTGCTTAAACAATTCGCGGATAAAAAATAAAAGCTTGAGCAGTCCGGGAGCCTTAACTGGCTCTTGGACTTTTATTTTTGCCGAATCCTTAAAAGGATATGGCGATTCAGTAACAAAGCTTCGACTTTCAAGTTTTGTTCACAATCTATCGCAGGTGGTGAATGGATTTTTCAATAAGCGGTTGGTACAATCTTAAAAGGACTTTAAATAACGGAGGCATTCAATTGACAATACGAAATTGGGTTAAGTTTTTCTTGAAAGCTCTTTTGCTTGGCGGAGCGGTGACCGGAGTGCTCGGCTTATTCATCCGATGGAACGATGTGTTTTCACAACCGTTTAACGCAGGGCAATGGGGAGAGTTTCTGGCAGGATTTGTCTGGCTGGTCATTATCGGTCTGACGATGAGCATCATCAGCCAGTTGTGTTTCTTTGCTTACTTGACGGTGCATCAAATAGGGATGAATATTTTCCGGACATTGCGATTATGGAATTGGATTCAACTATTGATCATTGTCGTGGTTATTACAGATTTAATTTTATTCCGTTTTGCACCAAATGCAGAAACAACGGAACAAGTTTGGCTATATGGAATCCTACTGGCTATTCTGATCGTGACAGCACTTGTGACAGCTTACTTTAAAGCGAAGTGGACGAACAAAGAGACATTTATCTCCGCTTTGTTCTTTATGATTGTTATTACTACTGTAGAATGGCTTCCTGCACTGATGGTGGAAGAAGGGAATATCGACAGTTGGGTCACGTTGCTGCTATTTCCGTTCTTAGCAGTAAATGCCTACCAGCTGCTGGTATTGCCGAAATACAATGCCCAATCGGACGTTGACCGCCAAAAGTTGGAAGAACGGCGCGCAGCAAGAAAAGCGCAAGCGCAGACAGTTTCTAAAAAATAAAACCATTCATCCGTTGATTTTCTTTCAGCGGATGAATGATTTTTTTGTTTTTGTATAGCTTGCTGATTTGAGTGAGAACCCAGGTGGCTCTATGTTTGAAAGCGGATGGTTCTGGTTTAGGAACAAAGACTACAGAAGGAAAATGAGAGTTTTATTAAAAACTTTCGCGAAAGTGTTGACAGGAATATAAACATGCTTTAATATAATAAAAGTCGCCAAGCAACAACGAACAACATAAACGAAACGGCGGCATACCAATTGAACCTTGAAAACTGAACAGCAAAACGTCAACATACAGCAACGGCCGCGCAAAACGGCCCGCGCAAAACTTACTGATCAGTGCAAACAGATCAAAGCG
>JASLAI010000383.1 GCA_030147225.1 Planococcus sp. (in: firmicutes)
GCCAATCAATGCGAGGATATTGTTATAGGGTTTCATGTAGAAAACAACCTTTCTAAGGTATGGATTTCATAGTCTGCTTTTTCTTCCTGCTGCTGAATTTCTCGGATCACGTATTCTGAAGTCTGTCAGTTGACGCGACGATATCCAAACTTTATTGTACTAGTATAACGCATATTTGTTAATCATATTGGATTTGTCGGCTTAAAAGTGAGGAGAGTTCGTAATGGAAAATATACCTTTAATCGTAAGTACAGACTGGTTGGAGCAGCGTTTAGATGACTCGAAACTGCGGATTGTTGACGCTACAACCTTCATGACCATCCCCGAAAATGGAGGGCCGCCATCTGTTCAATCAGGGAGAGCTTCTTATGAGGACGAACATATTCCCGGAGCGGTTTATGCAGATCTGCTTAATGAACTGTCAGATCCGAATGCACCGTTTCCTTTCATGGCACCGCCGCGGGAACATTTCATTAAGAAGATGACCGAATTAGGTGTAGGTGATGATCATTATACAGTCATCTATGATCAAGGGGCATTAGTGGGGAATCCGATTGCGGCTCCTTATTGGGCTTCTCGATTAGCGTGGCAGATGCATTATGAAGGCTATGAAAATGTAGCAATTCTGGAGGGCGGGTTGCCAAAGTGGAAGAAGGAAGGACGCTCTTTAACGGCAGTGCCAGGAAACTATTCTTCTGCCGCATTTACAGGACAGCGGCGGACAGAGCTCGTTGCCACGAAGGAAGATGTGCATCAAGCAATGAATGATGACAAAGTCATCTTGATCAACAGCCTGTCGGAAGATGAATTCAAAGGAAAAACCGATGCTTACCCGAGAAAAGGCCATATCCCTACGAGTGCCAATATCTTTTTTGGCGTTCATGCCGATCAACTGACGAAGGAAATCCATGTAGATGAGATGCTTCGAGAACCATTCGAAAAAATTGGCGCATTAGATCCCGATAAAAAAGTCATCACATACTGTGGTGGAGGAATTGCCGCAACGTGGACTGCGTTGATTCTCAACAAATTGGGTCAGAAAAATGTTGCCGTTTATGATGGATCTTTAAGTGAATGGGCGAGTGACCCGTCTTGTCCATTGGTAACGGAAAATTGAACAAAAGACCGCAACGCCAGCAAAAGGCGTTGCGGTCTTTTGTTGTTATTCAGCTATTCTGCCGCAACAGCCACCTGGATATGCTGAAAGCTTCCAACATCGAACAAACCGCAATCGGTCAATTTTAAATGCGGAATGACTGGCAGCGATAAGAATGACAGAGTTAAAAAGGCATTAAAGTGAGTGGGTGCGCCAATTTGCAGCAGGCTCTCATCAAGCGCTTTGAGTTGCTTGTACACTACAGGAAACGGTTGTTCCGACATTAATCCTGCAATAGCAAGAGAGAGGCTTGCCAATACCTGTCCGTCCTGGACTACCACTAATCCGCCTTTCAATTCGTGCAGGGCTTCAACTGCTGTTTTGATGTCCTCATCATTGGTTCCAACAGCAATGATATTATGCGAATCGTGAGCGACGGTAGTGGCTATGGCGCCATTTTTAAGCCCAAGTCCCTTAACGATGCCAAGGCCGATATTGCCAGTGGCTTTGTGGCGCTCGATCACAGCAATTTTCAATAAATCATGTTCAGTAGTTGAATCAAAAAAACCGTTGGTCACAGGTATTTCTGCAACCAAATGTTCAGTAATCAGATTGTTTGGATTGATGCCAATGATATGTGCTTTGGTGCTTGTACCCATTGGAATTTGCAAACAATCTGCAGACAATTCAGCAATACGAACGGTATCTTGAACCGATGCCGTGTCTATTTTTTGTGGTGCGGGACCTGTATATTGCCCATTCTGTGCGGCTAATTGTCCACTTTTATAGACTTCTGTAATTGTAAAGTCCTCGAGACTATCAAGCAGCAGAAAATCAGCATCATAACCCGGCGCGATAGCGCCTTTCCGGCGGAGGCCAAAGCATTGCGCCGCGTTGATGCTGGCCATGGAAATAGCAGTGATTGGGTGGACCCCTTTCTTAATGGCTATCCGTACATTGTAATCGACGCTGCCTTCCTCGATTAAATCATCCAGGTGTTTATCATCCGTGCAGAACAAGCAGCGTTGTGCATTTTGTTCGGTCACTCCTTCGAGTAAGGCATGAAGGTTTTTGGCAACCGAACCTTCACGGAGCATAACGTACATGCCGCGTTCTAGCCGCATGATCATTTCTTCTTTTGTGACACATTCATGATCTGTTGAGATGCCGGCGGTTCCATAAACATTGATGTCATTTTCGCTGAGACCCGCTGCATGTCCGTCAATTTGAGAGGTGAGCAAAAGCTTATCAAGCATGGCCTCGTCGCCGCGCAGAACGGCAGGGAAATCCATCACTTCGGCCAAGCCTAGAACCCGCTCACGGTGCAGGAAAGGCGCCAGGTCTTCCGCTGAAAGTTTCGCTCCTGCATTTTCGAAAGCGGTCGAAGGCACGCACGATGGCAGCATGAGCCTGATGTCGAGCAGTGTCTGTTCTGAATCCTTCAGCATGAATTCCAAGCCGGCAGTACCGCTGACGTTGGCGATTTCGTGCGGATCCGTGATGACTGTTGTGACGCCATGTGGCAGGACAACCTGTGAAAACTGCTGCGGTGTCACCATGGACGATTCGATGTGCACGTGTGCATCGATTAAGCCCGGTGCAATGAATTTACCGGTCGCATCAATTTCTTGGAATCCTTCATAATCACCGATGCCAACAATGACGCCGTCGCTGATAGCGACATCGCCTGTGGTCAGACTTTTCGTAAAGACATTGATGATGCTTGCGTGTCGAATAACCAAATCTGCTTTTGTTTTTTTATTGGCGGCGTCTATGTGTATTTTTAAAGTTTCCTTATTCACAGTTATCCGTTCTCCTTTGGAATGATTTGGCTTATTCGAACCTGGTGAAGGGAGCTGAATAAACGTGCTTAAATACCGAAAAGGATTTAAGCTTTGACTCAGTTTACCTGAAAAAAACGATAAGCT
This sequence comes from Planococcus sp. (in: firmicutes), assembly GCA_030147225.1. Taxonomy (GTDB): domain Bacteria; phylum Bacillota; class Bacilli; order Bacillales_A; family Planococcaceae; genus Planococcus. The sequence goes on from JASLAI010000383.1 coordinate 3,025, forward strand.
CAAAGAGACAACCGATTCGTACAATACATAAAAAAAGAAAAGCTGAGAAAATTTGATTTATAAAATCCACTATTATAAACTAACATAAAATTCCTTTTAAAAAGTTCGATATTTCTGAATTTAAGTTCGGGATTTTTAAAAATCAGCGTGGAAGGGGAATTGGAATGTCTGAAGTTTCATCTACTAATTTACTTGCTTATTTAAACGCAACTGGGGCGTCACAGCCGGAAGCAATTCCACATCAACAAACTTTTACGTTTCTATCCAAAAAAACTGGAATTCCACAAGTTTGGAAATGGAGCAAAGATTCGGATGGTATCGAACAGCTGACTGATTTGAAAGATCGAATATTACTGGTCAGCCATTCGCCTTCAGGCAAAAAAACGATTGTGGGAATGGATCATAAAGGCAATGAAAAACAGCAATTTTATGTGATGAACAGTGACGGATCAAACGTAGAAGCATTGGTCTTATCCCCAGATCATTTCCATTACTTTGGGGGCTGGTCTCCAGATGAAACGAAAATCGCATTTTCCAGCAACCGGCGCCATCCAGGATATTTTGATGTTTTTGTCATAGATGTTTCTCAAAAAACTGAGCAGATTATCTACGAAACGGAAGCCAATTGTCATCCTGTTTGTTGGACCCGGGATGGGCAAAGTTTAATAGTAAGCATACCGGATACGAATATTGATCAATCTTATTACGTATTAAATATCGAAACAAAAGAAAAAAAGAAAATCGGTTCGGAAGATGTGTTGGGCAGACATCATTCCATTCAATTGTCGAAAGATGGACAAGGCGGATTTTTAGTATCAGATGTCGGAAGAGATACCTTGTCGATTCGGCAGTTTTCATTTGATTCTCTTCACGAATTAAATGAAATTTATTCAGTGGAAAATTGGGATATTGAAGAAATTAAGTTGTCACCCAATAGTTCTCAGCTTGCCTTTACTGTAAACGAGGGAGGTATTTCAAGACTCGGCATTTTTGACTTATCTAAACAAAGGCAGAAGATGATTGACGAAATCCCGTCAGGCGTCTACGAATCACTTGCTTGGTTAACAGAAGAAGAATTGGTTTTTGGGTTGGAAAGTCCTATTTATCCGGGGGATATCTGGAAAGTTTCTGCAAAAACCAACCAAAGCAAGCGCCTGACAGCTGTCGGGGAAGACAAGACCGTGGGACATTTATGGATGGAACCGGAACTATGCAGCTTTTCTTCATTTGACGGTCTGCAGGTCCCTTATTTTTTATATGGAAAACAAGACTATTCCCAACCGGTTGTCATTTATGTGCATGGGGGTCCTGAATCTCAGATCCGGGCTGAATTCAATCCGGTTATCCAGTTTTTAGCTGCTAATGGATTTGCAGTCGCTGCTCCGAATGTGCGCGGCAGTATGGGCTATGGAAGGGAATATGTACAACTGGACGATGTACGGAAGCGGATGGACTCAGTTGCTGACCTGAAAGAGCTGGCTGAAGACCTGGTAGATAGCCATGGCGCAGACCGTGAGAAGATTGGTATCATGGGGCGAAGCTACGGTGGATTCATGGTATTGGCAGCTTTGACACATTATCCGGACGTCTGGGCAGCGGGGGTAGATATCGTCGGCATTTCGCATTTCAAATCATTTTTAGAGAATACCGGGTCTTGGCGGCGGGCGATACGCGAATTTGAATACGGTTCATTAAAAGACGACGCGGACTTTTTTGAGGAGATTGCACCTTTAAACCACACGGCCGATATACAAGCACCTTTACTGGTTTTTCATGGACGAAATGACACTCGGGTTCCTGTAAGCGAAGCTGAACAACTGACTGCCGATTTGAAGAATCAAGGCAAGCATGTGGAATTGGTCATTTTTGAAGATGAAGGGCATCAAACCGAAAAAATAGAAAATCATATTCACATGAATACCATGATTGTCGAATT
>JASLAI010000385.1 GCA_030147225.1 Planococcus sp. (in: firmicutes)
TTTTCAGCGTAATGCATTTACTGCCGTAAATGACGGACAATATAATTTAAAGCCGAATGCATCGGCTTATCAAGCGGTGAAAGCTGCCGTTAAAGGCTCAGACCCTTCACTTGGTGCAACTTATTACTATAATCCAAGTGGTGTTACGGATACGTGGATTTTCTCGCGTACCACAATCACCAAAATTGGCAAACATGTATTTGCAAAATGATTTATCAGCATCGTTCTGACACTGTCAGAGCGATTTTTTTTGAAGTGAAAAGGGTTATACTGAAGAAGAATGATGAGAGGTGGAATGACAATGTCTGAAGAAAATGAGCAGCTGTCCCCAAAAACCTGCACTATCGAAAAGCTTGTAACCAATAAGCGTGATGTAGAAAAAGTCCTGACGGGAATAAAGTCGGCTACACGCCGAAATGGCCGTTATGCAGATGTTGGGGAAATACTGGTGTTGAATGATGAGGAGTTTGTTGTAGATCAGGTCTATCAGCAAACACTTGGCGAGTTGACGGACGAAATGATCAACCGGGAAGGCTATGCCTCAGTCGAGGATTATAAAAAATCCATTTTGTCGTTCCATCCGGGTATGCCTTGGCTGCCTGAAATGACTGTTTGGGTTCATGAATTCCATAAGGCTGCAGAGTAACTGACCAATGTATACAATCATTTTGTATGCTCATATTATAAGTGCCGTTTTATCCATCGGTCCCTTTTTTGTGCTGGTTCCTTTAGTCAGGCGAATGGAAACTGCTTTTGGTCCTGTGCTGGATTCCCATGTTACAACTTTCAAATCTGCTGCACGACTAGTTAAACATGCTGGCCATGTGTTAGTCACAACTGGCATTCTGTTGATTTGGCAAGGGCCATGGGGGTGGGGGGCGCCGTGGATAGTATGTACGCTGGCTGTGATGGTGGCTTCTATTTTTTTCTTGGCACGTGCATTTACGCCGACTCTTCGCCAGTTTGGCCAAGAGGAAGCCGTTCAGCTAGTGCTGGTTAAGAAATTGAAACGTTCTTTATGGATTTATATTTTCTTATTATTGTTGATGCTCTGGTTCATGGTCGATAAGCCGATGTTCTGGCAATAAAAAAAGGATGAGACCGCTCTGTGTGAGCCGTCTCGTCCTTTTTGCTAACCCTTTACCGCACCAGCTGTCATACCGGCAACGAAATAGCGTTGCAGGAAAACATAGGCAATAACCATCGGTGCTGAAGCAATAATCACACCTGTAAAGAGCATCGGATAATTTGTTGAGTATTCTCCTTGGAACTCAAGTAAAGCGAGTGGCAAGGTCTTATAGGCGTTATCTGTAATAAACAGCAGAGGATACAGCAAGTCGTTCCAGTGCATCACAAAAAGAAAAATCGCTGTAGCTGACAGGGAAGGCAATGACAACGGCATTGCAACCTTGGTGTAGATTTTCCAATTTCCGGCACCGTCTATTGTTGAGGCTTCAAATAATTCTCTCGGCAAAGTTTTCATAAAACCGGTCAATATAAAGACGGCGATTGGCAAAGTAGTGGAGATATTAACTAGAATGAGCCCTAATAAGCTATTGGTCAAACCAAGATCGAGCATCAGCGAATACAGGGGAATCATGCTAACCTGAGCTGGCACCATCATGCCGAGTGTGAAAAGGATGAACAATAAATTGCCAATCCAGTTGTTGAGCCGTGTGATCCCGTAAGCAATCATGGATGCAAAAAATAAGGTTAAAGAAACAGAAAACAAAGCAACGATTGTGCTGTTCATAAAATAGCCAGCCATCGTCTGTTCCTGGAAAATAGCTGTGTAATTCTCGAATTGCAGGCCGCCTTCTGGGAAACCCAGCGGACTTCTAAATGTTTCCTGTAAGGTTTTCATGGAAGTCAAAACCACAATTAGTAAAGGAACTAAAATTAGCAATGCATAGATGAGTAGAGAAAATCTTCGGAAGAACAAGCTTTTATCCTCCTTTCTTGAAGCTTAAGAAATTAAAATTTTGGTTTTTATTTATCAACCGGACTCCAGCGCCGAGATCTTCTGGATGTAAGCCACTCTGGCTATGCGGTTGAAAAAACGCTGCTTCGCTGGTTAGGCTTATCCCGGTCAAAGCTAGACGTGCACTTGCGCTTTTCTTAGTAAGAGATCCGGTCTGAGCGCAGAGCTTTGAACTGCAGATACGTAATGATCGCGATAATTACCATAAAGATAACGGATATGGAACTTGCATAGCCAAATTGATAGCTTCTGAAGGCAATATCGAAAATATAGGTAGCGACGATTTGGGTTGAATTGTTTGGCCCCCCGCCAGTCATGGCAAAGACCAAGTCAAATGCTTTAAATGACTGGATGGTGGTATACGCTACAACAATTGTAGCGGAAGGTGCCAGCAATGGCCACGTCACTTTGCGGAAAGTCTGCCATTTGGTGGCGCCTTCTATTTTTGCTACTTCGTAAAGGTCGTCTGGAATCGCCTGCAGACCTGCTACAAAAATTATGAGCATTTGTCCCGCATGGAACCAGATTTGGGTAATCGCTAAGGAATAAATGGCAATATTGGCATTGCCGAGCCAGTTCTGCCTCAAGAAGTCCAATCCGACCAGCTCTAATACTTGGTTCAAGATACCAAGTGACGGATCGTAAATGAATGACCAGATAAAAGCCACTGAGACAGAAGACAGTATGGTCGGGAAAAAATAAAGCGCTCGTAAAAAGATGGTAGTCTTTGTGTTCTTTAGCACTATTAAGGCGAAGGCCAAAGCCACGAGCGTTTGGAAGACCACCACCACGAGCATGAATTTCAAGTTATTTCCGATGGTTTTTCGGAAAATGGTATCTCCTGTAAAGGCGCGCTGGTAATTGTCAATTCCGACAAATTGGAAACTCGAACTGAGGCCGTCCCAATCTGTAAACGAATAGAACAAGGCGCTGATTGTTGGATAAATAAAGAAAATCGCATATAAAAGAACACCCGGTAAAAAGAAGAAATAAATGGATTTAGAAATTTTCATCCCAGTTATTCCCTGTTTTCTTCTACAAGCTGCTGTGCTTCTTCAGCCGCCGTCATTGGATCTGCTCCGCCCAAAACGTTTTCAATGGAACTCAGGACTGCTGCTTCAATTTGGGCATTGGTAATCAGGAAGCGCGGTTGGAACCGGGTTTTTCTTTCATCAATCCAATAGGCTGTGTTCTTCAGCACTTCAGATTCGTATTCGACATCATTGACCGTTAAGTGCTGGCCGGTTTCATTGGCGTATTGGGAAGCAATTTCCGGTTGGCTAAGAAATGCGATAAATTCTTTTGCCTGTTCTTTTTTATCTGAATTGCTGTTTACAGCCAGCATAAAGGTAGCAGTATTAATGCCTTCATAAACCGCTTCGCTTTCTTCAACTGTGATTGGAGCCATCAAGTCCAAGTTAAGATCTGGATTCAGATCCATCAAAGCAGACATATGATAAGATCCTGTCGCCAGCATAGCGGCTTCTTCGTTGGCCACCATAGCCATTGCAGAATCCTGGGAGGTACCTAGAGCATCTGCTTGAATATAGCCTTTTTGCTCTAGCAGCTGGAAATCCTCCAATGTCTTGACCCACCATTCGTTGGTCAATGATTCTTCGCCATTCTGAAGCTTTTCAAAAATATCTTCATCAGGTGCGTTGTTCATCATCATGCTGTTCATAAATTGGTTGGGGCCAATGTCAGCTCCAGGAAAGGCAATCGGTGTAATGTCGTTTTCCAAAAGTGTGTCAGCCATTTCCTGAAATTCAGTCCAGCTCTTCGGCGCTTCCAAGCCCAATTCTTCGAATAAGCCTTTATTGTAAACAGGCATATTGAAGACCAATTGGTAAGGAAGCGCAAGCTGAGCTCCATCTTTTTCTCCAACGCTGATCAGTTGTTCGTCAAAGTTGGAAACAAAATCTTCACCGCTCAAATCTTCAAATATGCCGGCGCTGGCAATGGCTTCGAATTGTGCGCCAGGGAAGGATGTGAAGACGTCACCTGTAGAGCCGTCTTGCAGCAGGCGCTGCCCAGTGGCCTGATATTGCTCAGAGGGATAAATGGTCATTTCCACAGATATATTGGGATTTTCCTCTTCGAATTGGGCAATGATATCGTCCAATACAGCTTTATCTTCGCCTCTCCAGTGGATAAAACTAATCTGAGTACTGTCTTCTCCACCTTCATTGCTTGTATCGCTTGTGCTTTCACCTGCACAACCTGAAAGCAATAAACTAAAGGCAATAACCCCTGATGATAGAAATGAATATTTTTTCATCGTCTTTTCTCCTCCCTCTACTATAAAATTTAAAAACGCTTACTTTATTTATACCTTATTCTTCTTAGTAAATACAGAATTATCTAAATAAGTAATGTTTTTTGTTGACAAATAGCCTGAAATTGAATAAGATAGGCACAACCTTTTTTGTACGGATTGCGGTTGAAGGGGTCGGGAGCGACACCGCCGAAGTCTAGTTGAGCAGAGCATAGCAGAGCTAAATCGATGAGTAAGAAGAGTAGCGCAGATCAACCTCTCATAGAGAGCCAGTGGCAGGTGGAAACTGGTGGGGTGGCTGAGTGAATGGACTTATGAGTGATTCTTTGAAAAACCAGTAGAAGAATCCGTTTTCCCTGCGTTATCGGGGATCAAGTGAAAGCTTTGTCAGCTTTAACATGAGGTGGTACCGCGGTCAATCCGTCCTCTGCAAGGAACTTTTCTGTTCCTGCAGAGGGCTTTTTTGTTTTCAGCAATGGACGAGAACCAGAAGACGCAATCAAAAATTGCGCATTTAGGAAATGGAGATGAGTCGAGATGAGTAAAGAAATGAAGATGAGAAAAATTGATGGAGATTCTTTGACGCCGATTGCGGTGTTTAACCGATTATCAGGAGCACGCAAATGCTTACTTGAAAGTTCATTGAAGACCAGTGTCACCGGGCGCTACTCTTTTATTGGAGCGAATCCGTCTATCGGCTATATCGGCCATGGTCGGCAATTGCGGGAAATCGATTTTCGGACAGGAACCGAAAAAGTTCATGAAGGCAAGCCGCTGGAACTGATAAAAGGGCTGATGCCCCGTTATGAAGCAGAAGTGGAAGAGTTGCCTTTTACAGGCGGGGCCCTTGGCTATATCGGCTATGATGCTATACAAGTGTATGAACCGATCAAAGCGCCGAAGAAAGACAGCTTGCAGATGCCTGACATTCATCTGCAAGTTTACGAAACCATTGTGGTTTTTGACCATGTAAAAAATGACGTGACGATATTGTCGTTTGAGAATCAATTGGATGAAATTGAAAAGCAATTATCCGTACCGGAAAAATCATCAGCGGCACCAGAACAGGAATCTCTGGAATTCGTTTCTAAAACCAGCGATGCTTTTTTCCGCACCCAAGTAGATCAAGCAAAAGACCATATCCGCAAAGGCGATGTCTTTCAGCTAGTCTTGTCACAGCGTCTGTCTGCCAGCTATAAAGGGGATGCTTTTACGCTGTACCGCAAATTGCGCAAACAAAATCCGTCTCCCTACCAATTTTTTATCGATTTTGATGACTATGCTGTTGTAGGGGCTTCACCAGAGAGCCTGTTGACGATCCGCGACAGCCACATGGTGACCAACCCGATTGCCGGGACACGCAAGCGCGGCAGAACAGTTCCTGAAGACGACCAATTGGCAGAAGAGCTGGCCGGTGATGAAAAAGAACAGGCAGAACATAAAATGCTGGTGGACCTCAGCCGCAACGATGTAGGACGAGTAGCTCAAGTTGGAACTGTGGAAGTGCCGAAATATATGGTTATCGAAAAATACCAGCACGTTATGCACCTGGTATCGGAAGTCACAGGGGAACTCGACAAAAAAATGCACCCGTTGGATGCTTTGGTATCCTGTTTGCCCGCTGGAACCGTGTCAGGAGCTCCAAAAGTGCGGGCGATGCAATTGATACAGGAATTCGAAGAAGAACGCAGAGGAGTCTACGGAGGCGCTATTGGCTATTTAGGATTCAATGGGAATCTGGATGTAGCTTTGGCGATCCGGACGTTTGTGGTGAAGGACGAAATGGTACATGTCCAAGCGGGTGCCGGCATAGTCTTTGATTCAGATCCACAGGCGGAGTACGAAGAAACGCTGCACAAAGCACGCTCACTTACGGAGGTGTTTGGATGATTCTGTTAATCGATCATTACGATTCGTTTACTTATAATATTTATCAGGCAGTGGCTGCCATGGGTGTAGAAGTTGAAGTGGTGCGCTATGGCGTTTTGACGCTCGATGAAATCAAAGCGAAAAACCCGCAAGCTATCATTCTATCGCCGGGGCCAGGCCATCCGCGGGAATTGCCTGAATCGATTGAGCTGATTCAGCAATTGCATCACTCTATTCCGATTCTGGGCATTTGTCTTGGCCAACAGTTGATTGGTGAAGCGTTTGGAGGAAAGGTGGTAGAAGCTCCTTTTATCCGTCATGGAAAAGTCTCGCCAGTTTCACATGACCAGCAAGGCCTGTTTAGAAACATGCCTCATCCGTTGCCAGTGATGCGTTATCATTCACTCGTATTGGAGCCGGAAACTTTGGCTGACTGCTTGGAAGTGCAATCGAGAGCGCTTGATGATGATACCATCATGGCTGTCAAACACCGGGAGCACCCGGTTTACGGCATTCAATTCCATCCTGAGTCCATCGGCACGCCAGATGGGGTGGAATTGATGAAAGAATTTGTTATGAAAGTAACTCAGGAAGTAGCAAGCAATTAATAAAAATACAAATAAAACCCCAAGCCATAACGGCTCGGGGTTTTATTTTAGCTTAAGAAAGTGTGGTTTTGAACCTTTCCACATATGTTCAGATGCCACGACAATACACTGCCGCTTACTCACGGACCAGCGGCATCGTGCAGCAGCGGAAAGCACCGCCTGATTTGATAATCTCGGAATAGTCGACTTCAATTACCTGAAAACCACGGGCAGTCAGCTGCTTATTGACCTGCCGATTCTGAGGCTGGCTGAAAACTTTTCG
>JASLAI010000386.1 GCA_030147225.1 Planococcus sp. (in: firmicutes)
CATCGATGATCGGCACTCAAACCATATTGGTTGGGATTTCAGCGAAAATGAGCATGACGATTACGGAGTCAGCCATTGACCTGTCGAAATTCCAGTGCTTCCAAACCTTGCAGCACGGCATTCATTATGCACTTGCACAGAATGGAAGAAGCATTATTTAAAGTGAAAAGACGTATCGGACCAGTGTCCGATACGTCTTTTTTCGTGAGTTATTTAGCAGATTTTACGATTTCGATAATGACCTTTGTTGCTTTTTCCATATTTTCAGCTGATATGAATTCGTATTTCCCATGGTAATTTTCTCCGCCTGTAAAAATGTTCGGTGTTGGAAGCCCCATATAAGATAATTGGGAGCCATCCGTACCGCCGCGAACAGGAACAATATGAGGCTCAATGCCAAGCGCAATCATTGCACGTTCCGCATTGTCCACAATCTCCATGACAGGTTCAATTTTTTCACGCATATTATAATACTGATCTTCAATTTCCAGGTGGATAGCCTGTTCGCCATATTGCTGCTGTAGTTTTTCAGCAACAGTTTTCATATGCTGTTTCTTGTTTTCGAACTTGTCTTTGTCGAAGTCACGGATGATATAAGTTAATTCCGCTGTTTCAACATTGCCGATAAAATTATTCAAATGAATGAAACCTTCGTAGTTCTCCGTCAATTCAGGAACTTCGTCTTTTGACATTTCCTGTTGGAACTGAATAGCGACGGTTTGGGCATTGACCATCTTGTTTTTTGCAGAGCCGGGATGAACGCTTTTTCCGTGGACAGTCAATTTTCCGCTGGCTGCATTAAAGCTTTCATATTGAAGTTCGCCAAGAGGGCCGCCGTCCATGGTATAAGCATGTTTCGCACCAAAGCGTTCTACATCGAATTTATGGGGGCCGCGGCCGATTTCTTCATCCGGTGTGAATGCCACACGGATATTTCCATGTTTGATTTCAGGATGGGCATTCAAGTATTCCATCGCTGTCATAATTTCCGCGACACCCGCTTTATTGTCTGCACCCAGAAGTGTTGTACCGTCTGTAGTTATCAAAGTATGGCCCACATAATTTTTGAGAGCAGGAAAATCCGATACCGTCATCGTAACACTGTCACTCAAAGGGATGTCCTGGCCGTCATAATTGTTGACGCGCTTCGGATTGACGTTTTTTCCAGTAAAGTCAGTGGCAGTATCAACATGTGCCAAAAAACCGATGACCGGAATTTCCCGCTCTGTATTGGCTGGCAATGTCCCGAATAGATAACCGAATTCGTCCATGCCGACATCCTTCAGGCCGATGCTGTTCATTTCCTGTTCCAGTTCGCGGAGCAGATCCCACTGTCCGGCAGAGGAAGGAGTGGTGGTATTATTAAAATCTGATTGTGTATCGATTTTTGCATAACGGACAAGCCGCTCAATCAAAGTCTCCAACATGTATAAACCTCCTAGATTAAATGCTGTATAAGCCAACCTGTTCTATATCTCGCTTAGGCCTTTTACTATTTGCCAAACAACACCTATCGATTAAAGCTCGGTACACCTTGTGCAGATAATAGGAGGCAACAAATCGAAAGCTGAATACAGAGAGTGTAACTTATATAGTCATATTTTAACACGAAGTGGGAAAATGGTGAAAATTGGGGATAGAGTCCATCCGAAACGCTGTACGCTCTGGCAACAGAAAAAACGATGCCCTATCGAGGGCATCGTTTTTTCAGTTTTGCTGTTTAGCTTGGATGGCTGCAGCATGTGAAGTTTTTATTTGTTCCAGAAGATCAGTCTCTGTCAATAGGCGATAACCGGTGTTGGCCAATGCTTTTGCGCCTTTAATCAAGGCTTCATTGCCATGTGCTGATTTCGCGGCTTCCCGGAATTCAGCTGTGTGGGCGACTAGACTTTCGGGGCCGATTTTAATATAGCCATGGGCAGTAGGGACTTCATAACTTATATTGCCAGCATCTGTGGAGCCGAGACCCGAAATTCGGGAATTGGCTACCGCTTCGCCTTGTGTTTCGAGTTCGCTGCGGATCACTGCATCCAAAGCAGGGGTCAAGACCAAATCGCGCACTTCATTCTGGAAACGTTCGATCTTCACTGTGGCACCGGTGGCAAGCGCGGCACCTTCTGTAATGGCACGGATTTTCCGGGCAGTCTCAGAAGTTTTCTTCCAGGAATCGCCGCGGATGTAAAACCGCGCCGAAGCATATTCTGGAATGATGTTCGGTGCATCGCCTCCATGAGTGATGATGCCGTGGACACGTGCATCTGATGGCAATTGTTGACGCAATGCGTTGATGCTATTGAACAGTTGCAGGACTGCATCCAAAGCATTGATGCCTTCTTCGGGAGATCCTGCCGCATGAGCTGGTTTGCCGTAAAAATGGAACTCCAATGGAACGACCGCAAGAGAAGGGCCTGTGACAGCCGAGTTTCCGGAAGGGTGGAGCATGAGCGCAGCATCAATGCCTTCAAGCAAGCCGTGTTTGACGAAACTGCCTTTGGCACTGCCGTTTGGACCGCCTTCTTCAGCAGGTGTGCCAAGGACAACGACGCGTCCTCCGGTAGAGTCCAATGTTTCCGATAACGCGATCGCAGCCGCAACACTGGTCGTTCCAATAATGTTGTGGCCACAGGCATGTCCGATACCAGGGAGTGCATCATATTCAGCAAGATAGGCGATAGTCGGTCCAGGAAGAGAGCTTTTCTTACTGGCAAAAAATGCGGTATCGTGCCCAGCAACCCCTTTATCCACGGTAAATCCAGCATCTTCAAGCAAACCGATCAATAATGAACTTGCGAAAAACTCTTTATTGCCAATTTCAGGTTTTGCATGAATAGCCTGGCTCGTTTCGATATATACTGCGCTTCGGGAATCGATTGACTGAGAAAGTGTCTGGGCTGCTTCCTTGATAAAGGTCATGGGAATTCCTCCTATATGGGCATGGTCTTATTGGTAATCAACTAATTCTTCCACAGTTACAGTAGTGGGAATCTGACCGCCTTTTGTGTGTTCGATGATAAACTCAGCAGTGTCTTCTTCCTGATATAATTCGACGATTTTCTGGTATGCTTCGTTATCTGCCTCTTCAGCACTTGCAGCAATCAAATTAATATATGGTTTAGCTGTCTCACTTTCACGAACAATCGGGTCATCAGTTGGATTCAAGCCGGCATCAACTGCAACGCCGTTGTTGATAACTGAAGCGGCAACGTCGGGCATAGCGCGCGGTGTATGGCCTGAGACCATTGGCATAATTTCAATGCTTTTCGGATTATCGATGATATCTGCTGCGGTTCCAGTAAGTCCGGCATCTTCAGAAAGAGTAATCAGTCCTGCTTCATCAAGCAATAAAAGAGCGCGCCCCATATTGGTTGCTTCATTTGGCATTGCGATTTGTGAACCTTCAGGAATTTCATCGATGGATTCGTATTTGTCGGAATACAAGCCCATTGGTGCAATGACAGTAGAGCCGATTGGGACGATATCGATGTTATGCTCTTCAACAAATTCGTCAAAATAAGAAATCGTCTGGAATGCATTCAAGTCCAGTTCACCTTCGGCAAGCGCGAGGTTAGGCGCTACATAATCGGAAAAGGTTTGGATCTCCAAATCAATTCCTTCTGCTTCTGCTTTATCGGCGATATAATCCCAGATGGTCGTGTCGGAACCGCTGATGCCAAGCGTCACTTTTGTAGTATCGCCTGAACTGCTATCGTCTCCGCAAGCTGCTAACGTTAATGCTGATAGTGAAAGTAATACTGTTGCTGTAATTTTTTTCATGATTAATTCCTCCGGTTTTCTGTGTTTATTTTATTTAGTACTAATTTTTTCTCCGTGCCAGGCAAAACTGCATGGTCGCTTTTGCTTTTAATTGTTTTCTAGGCTTCGCCAGCGCGTCTTATGCCCGTCGAGGGCCCGCAGGATGCGGGTTAGCTAACCGTTGCGACAGGAAGTCGCGCTCTTAGGTTAGCTTCTGCTTTTGGGCGCTTGCGCTTTTCTTGTCAACTGCGTCTTACGGTTCGTGATAATACGTTTCCGAGTGTTTGAACTCCTTGGACCAATACGACTAAAATGGCAACTGTAATAAACATGACGAGCGTGTCGAAGCGCTGGTAGCCGTAAGTGATAGCTAAATCGCCGAGACCGCCTCCTCCGATGGCACCTGCCATTGCTGAAGCCCCAATCAATCCGACTACTGCAATAGTTAAAGCAAGCACTAATGAACTTAAAGCTTCCGGGATTAGGAAGCGGAAAATAATTTGCATCGGTGAGGCTCCCATTGCCTGGGCTGCTTCGATTACTCCTTTATCGACTTCCAGCAAGGAATTTTCGATCAGCCGAGCAATATAAGGTCCGGCGTAGAAGACCAATGGAACAATGGCAGCTGCTGTACCAATCGACGTTCCCACAATCAGGCGCGTCAATGGGATAATAGCGACCATTAAAATGATAAAAGGAACGGATCGGAAAATATTAATGACAACGTTCAGCACTTTTGAAATTGGTTCATTTTCCAGCAAATGTCCTTTGCGCGTTACCACCAGCAGGATACCGAGCGGAAAGCCGATCAATAAGGAAAATCCGAAAGCAGCGCCGGTCATATAGACGGTTTCCCATAAAGCTTCTAAAATCTGTTCATAGTTAACTGACATAATTATTGACCTCCTCTACGTGTATATCGCTCTTTCTGATAGAGGATAAAGCCAATTCAATTTCACTTGGTACGCCTGAAAATTCGACGATCAGGTTGCCGTACGGAATCCCTTGCAATTCGGTGATGTTGCCGAAGAGCACATTGAGATCAACCTTAAAATCACGGGAGACACGTGACATGAACGGTTTACCGACGGAAGTTCCAGTAAATTGCAGGCGGTAAATGGCATTGTCGCTCTTGGCAGCTTGGATTTGAGCCAGTAAGGACTCGGGCAATTCATCATTCATGACAGAGCGGACAAACCGTTTGGTTGTAGGCTGCTGTGGATTGGAGAAAATATCGAATACACTGCCTTGCTCGATAACTTTTCCTGCTTCGAGAACGGCTACTTTATCGCAGATTTCTCGGATAACACCCATCTCATGAGTAATGAGCAAGATGGTGATATTGTATTCTTTATTGATTTTGCGCAGCAGATCCAAAATCGATTTAGTCGTTTGGGGATCGAGAGCTGACGTCGCTTCATCGCATAACAGTACCGATGGATTAGTGGCTAATGCCCGGGCAATGCCAATCCGCTGTTTTTGTCCACCTGACAGCTGGTCCGGGTATTTTTGTGCTTGATCTGCAAGGCCAACAAAGTCTAGAAGATTCTTTACTTGTTTATCAATGTCACTTTTAGGCGTCTTCGCTAGCAGCAGCGGCATTGCTACGTTGTGGTACACCGTTTTAGAATTCAGCAGATTGAAATGCTGGAAAATCATGCCGATGTCTTTTCGGATAGTGCGTATTTCTTTGCTGGACAAAGTGGAAATATCTTGCCCTTGAATCAGTACACGTCCTGCAGAAGGACGTTCTAGCAGGTTTACGGTGCGGATCAATGAACTTTTACCGGCTCCGCTGAAGCCGATGACTCCATATATCTCGCCTGTTTCAACGGTCAGATCGATACCGTTCAAGGCGTGAATTTCGTGTTTTCCTGATTGATAGGTTTTGGCGACGCCTTCAAATTGAATCATGGTGATTGAGCCTCCTCATGCTGTAATGGATCTTATTAAATCGACGAAGCCTCAAATACATTTGAGATAATAGACAAAAATGAGCCTTCTTTTTTCTTAACAATAAGAAAAAAGAAGGCTCCTGTTGAAACCATCTAATTCTCATCTTCCAAATGCGCTTTTGCATTTGCTGGAGTTGGCACAGTTTTTGCGGTTAAACAAATCTGCTGCCGAAACGTCTTAGGGCCTGTCCCTCGGTTTCTCTTGATAAGAAAGTGATGTATGCTATTCGATTCGTGATTCCTACTTTATGGTGAAATAAGAAAAAAGTCAAGATATATTATGAGGAAAATTTCACAAACTTTAAAATTAAAGAAATATCATAAGTAAATCCAGTGTTAAATAGGTTTTGAAGGTTTCTTCCGTAAGACAGATGAAACTTTGTTTTCAGTGCCGTTTTTTATTCGAATAATGTTTTCGCTATGTTTCCAGACAGCCATTGCAAACAATGCAGTGGCTGTCAGCAATGGCCAGGGACCTACAGCGGGTCCAAAAGCGATGATAAAATAAACGGCATATAAGACAAGTACACCAATGACCAAGTAATTTGTAGCCAGGGAAACACCGATCAGCAAAAGCAATCCGACTAGTCCGAGTTTCCAGTCAAGTGCCAGCATGACCCCAATAACGGAAGCAGTGCCTTTGCCACCATTAAAATTCATATAGAACGGGAAATTATGGCCAAATACCACACCGGCACCTGCTACAAAGAGAAGGGCCCAGGTCATTTCAGGCGGAAATGCAGCGGATGCCAATAGATATCGCAGAACCGCAACAGTGGCAAAACCTTTAAAGATATCAATAAAAGCCACGAGTAAACCGTATTTCCAGCCCAGCACAATAGCTGCATTGGAAGCACCTGAATTTTTCACGCCTTCTTTTTTAACATTAACTCCTGATAGAGCCTGTGCTGCAAGAGACCCATGAAAACAACCGATGCCATAGCCAATTATAAATAATAGCAAAACCCAAATAAACATGCTTGATTCCTCCTCTATAATAAGAGATAACGTTTGAAGAAAGACAAGGTTTCAAAATTTTTTGAATTATACACTTGACAAAGGGGAACAAAGTTTTTATACTTCTCAACAAGATGAAAAACCAAATTAAATACTCTTATCAAGAGTGGCGGAGGGATAGGCCCTGTGATGCCCGGCAACCAACAGACAATATGTCTGGAAAGGTGCTAATTCCTACAGAATCGATTTATTGGTTCTGACAGATGAGAGGAGGAAATTCCGTAATTTACGGCCCTCTTCTTAGCGAAGAGGGCTTTTTGTTGTCCTCTTTGTCGTTAAAAATCTCTAAAAAAACAGGAGGATTGGAAAATGACAAACTTAAAACCAGAAACTTTATTGCTACATGGTGGACAGCAAGCGGATCCAACAACTGGATCACGAGGGGTGCCGGTTTATCGGACCACTTCTTATGTTTTCAAGGACGCCCAGCATGCACAGGATCTTTTCGCTTTAAAAGAGACGGGCAACATCTATTCGCGCATTATGAATCCAACAGTTGATGTCTTTGAACAAAGGGTGGCGCTGCTGGAAGGTGGTACGGCCGCCGTCGCATTATCTTCGGGAATGGCAGCCATTGCATTTTCCGTTATGAATATTGCGGAAGCTGGAGATGAAATTGTAGCGGACAGCAATCTGTATGGCGGCACGTATAATTTATTTGCGAATACGTTGCCGCGGTATGGAATCACGACCAAATTTGTCGATGCGACGGATCCAGAAAATTTCAAGTCGGCCATTACAGATAAAACGAAAGTTATCTTCGGTGAAATTATCGGCAATCCGAGCCTGAATGTCTTCGATGTAGAAAAAGTAGCGGAAATTGCTCACGAAAATGGGATACCGTTGCTAATTGATAACACATTCGCCTCTCCGTACGGCAGTAACCCGATTGAATTCGGAGCAGATGTTGTTATTCATTCCGCAACTAAATGGATTGGAGGACATGGTACAACTATTGGGGGAGTGGCAGTAGATGCTGGAAAGTTCAATTGGGACAATCCACGTTTTCCGAATTACACACAACCTGACGAATCGTATCATGGACTTCGTTATGGAATCGATGTGCCGAATGCGGCATTTGCCACTAAACTTCGTGTTCAGCTGCTGCGTGACTTCGGTCCTGCGCTAAGTCCGGACAGTGCGCATGCTTTGCTTCAAGGACTTGAAACTTTGCATCTGCGAATTCCGAAACACAGCAGCAATGCTAAAGTCGTGGCGGATTATTTGCAGCAGCATCCTCAAATCGAATGGGTGAATTTCATTGGATTCAAAGATCATCCTTCCCACCAGTTAGCTCAAAAATACTTGAAGAATGACGGTTATGGCTCGATCATCAATTTCGGCATCCAAGGCGGCCGGGAAGCGGGACGTAAAGTAATCGACAGCGTCAATCTTTGGTCGCATGTCGCCAATGTGGGAGATGCCAAATCGCTGATCATTCATCCGGCTTCCACTACACATCAGCAATTAAATGAAGAAGAGCTGAAACTGTCGGGAGTAACGGAAGAGTTGATTCGTTTATCTGTAGGGTTGGAAAACGCAGAAGATCTGATTGCCGATTTGGAGCAGGCGATACAGGCAGCAGTATTGGAGAAGGCATAAGGAGGGATTTTCATGAAGACAGTATCCATTGGCTCATTAACCCTGGATTCTACTAAAATCATTGACGATGTAGAACTTGCATATGAACGTCATGGAGATGAAAACGCTCCGGCTATCCTGGTTTGCCATGCATTAACAGGAGATCAACATGCGGTGGGAACTGAAGAGAATCCAGGATGGTGGGCAGGATTAATCGGACCGGGAAAGCCGGTGGATACAGATATTTTTCAAGTGATCATCTTTAACGTGTTAGGAGGGAGCCATGGATCGACCGGTCCCTTATCGATCAACCGGAAAACAAGCTTGCAATACCGCGCGGATTT
Organism: Planococcus sp. (in: firmicutes); assembly: GCA_030147225.1. Classification (GTDB taxonomy): domain Bacteria; phylum Bacillota; class Bacilli; order Bacillales_A; family Planococcaceae; genus Planococcus. The sequence goes on from JASLAI010000386.1 coordinate 8,651, forward strand.
CCCAACACTGACGATAGGTGATATGGTTCGCGCTGAATACGCTGCGTTGAAAAAAATAGGGATTCATCACTTGGCAGGAGTAATAGGCGGTTCACTGGGAGGGATGAAGACATTAGAATGGGGAAGATTATATCCCGAATTTCTTGATGCAATTTTTCCATTGGCTGTTACCCCATACTACAGTGATTATGGTCTGGCATTTAACCATATCGGCATCCAGGCAATCGAAACTGACCGCGATTTCAATAATGGAAACTATGATAGTTCAGCTTCCCTCAAAGGATTTCAACTAGCGAGAATGGCTGGTATGGTCACATATCGCAGTGGCAATATGTTCAATCAGCGTTTTGGACGCACCAAAGACGGTGCCGAATTTAATGTGCAATCCTATTTGAATTATCAGGGAAAAAAGTTGGCAGCTCGTTTTGATGCCAATAGTTATGTCTTGCTGTTGAAAGCCATGAATACACATGATATCCAAGATGCTGTTCTGGATGTTCCAGTGTATTCCTTATCCTTTACCCATGATTTGCTTTATCCTAGTGAATTGATGATTCCTTGGCTTGAAAAGCAAAAAGATGCCACATGGCAAGTCATCGAAACGGATTTTGGCCATGACGGTTTTCTTGTAGAATTTGAAAAATGGGGTGGATTTATCGAAGAAAATCTAAAAACTCTGCTAGTGCCTGAACTTACACGTTAATATAATTCCATCAAAAAAGCATCCGAGCCAG
>JASLAI010000424.1 GCA_030147225.1 Planococcus sp. (in: firmicutes)
GATGACACATGGGCGAACAAGCTCTAAAATTATGGAAAGATTGGCGACTGCATGTTATCGTGTTGGCGATAGTCGTCGTTACTGAATCGATTGGGGTCTTTTCGATTCCACTTGGTCCCGGAACCATACTTTTGCTGCCAATGCTTTATGCAGTTGTAATCGGATTGGGGTTGTATTTTACTCCATTGGTCAACGATAAACAATCGATCAATGCAGAACCACTGGTATTTCTCTCAGTATCTGTTTTAATTGCCAAATTTGGTGTGCAGGCAGGTCCAGCCCTGCCGCAAATCATTGAAGCGGGTCCAGCTCTATTGTTGCAGGAATTCGGAAATTTGGGCACCATATTTCTGGCATTGCCTTTAGCTGTTTTTCTTGGACTTAAAAGAGAAAGCATCGGTATGACACATTCCATTGGGCGTGAGGCAAACTTGGCGTTGATCACTGACAAATATGGGTTGTCTTCGCCTGAAGGGCGTGGTGTTATGGCGATGTACATATTCGGAACCGTCTTCGGATCAATTTTCATCGGATTGATTTCTGGATTCTTGGCAACCGTGACCCCTTTGCATCCAATTTCTTTTGCGATGGCGACTGGCGTAGGAAGCGGCAGTATGGCGGCCGCTTCACTTGGCCCCTTAGTTGCAGCATTTCCTGAGATGAGTGAGACCCTAACCGCATTTTCAGGAGTCAGCAATTTGATTTCTTCCGTGACTGGCCTGTATATGAGTATTTTTGTAGGCTTGCCATTGACTGTTAAAATGTATGAAATCTTATCGAGAAATAAAGAGAAAAAAGCAGCTAAAAGGAGCGTAGAATATGTTAAAAAGCGTTAAGGAATGGATACTGGTCTTTTTGATCATCGGCGCGATCATGCTGATCGGAAACTGGATAGGTTATGATGTTTTGCCTTGGACGGCACTTCCTGGTATTGCTATCCTGATAGGCATTAGCCTGGCCGGCTTAATCATTCATCGCCTGCTGCCTTTTCAATTGCCCAGCATCGCTTATATCGGTATTATTGGGTTGATCTTGACGATACCCGGTATGCCAGGATCTGCGCAGATTGCTGCGTATACAGCAGAGGTAAACTTATTAGCCATTGCTACGCCTATTCTGGCTTATGCCGGAGTATCCATCGGTCGTTCATGGTTTGACTTTGTACAATTAGGGTGGAAGACAATTGTAATCGGCATGTTCGTCCTGTTGGGAACTTTTCTTGGCTCAGCTGTCATTGCCGAGATTATTCTTCGATTCCAGGGCATCATATAAACCAAGTAAAAAGGGCAACGCAAAAGTAAGAGTTTTGCGTTGCCCTTTTTTATTTACTTAATTTAAAGCGCTGTGGATTTCAGATAGTGAGTCTTCAAACTTCTTGTAATAAATTTGCTTTTCTTGTTCTGTAAGTCTTCCATGACCGCCACTGATAATATAAGTGATGTCTTGAAGTTTATTAAACTCTTGCTCCATTCCCAACTCGTTCATTTCATTTTTATCAATGGCTCTAATCGCAATAAAAGCTATATCCATTTTCATATTTTCTTCTTGGACCGCCCCTCCTCTATTCCAATGATCCCAAGCAGTCGTTATATGCTCTTTCGCAGTTCCTTGGTCTGTCGTATACTTAATCTCACTTTCGTTATTTGCTTCGTTTGCTGCAGCGTCCTTATCCGCCCCCCAATTAACCCAAGCAATCAGTAAAGCTAAAGCTACTAGTATTCCAATAGGTGTGGCTATAATAGTTTTCTTCACTAAACTTCCTCCTCAATCAATTTATCAGTTGCCGACTTGAATAACCTAATCCCTCTCGCCTTCCTATTTAAAACTCTCATATAATAATCAGTTGTGACACTTCACTTCCAAACCATTTCATTTTAACATATTACCAACTAGACTTAATTCAAGGCGTGTTCTCTTTTTAAACGCTTACACCCTATGTTCTTCCTAAAAGAAAAAGAAAAAAGGCCCCAACAATTAAGTCAGGGCCTTTCTTCTAAACTTTAAGTATACCAGTGGCCGGGGTCGAACCGGCACTCCAGAAGGAACACGATTTTGAGTCGTGCGCGTCTGCCAATTCCGCCACACTGGCAAGTATTGATCAAGCGGACAAGAATAATTATAACACATCTTTTTTCACTCGCCAACACTTTATTGATATAATAGAAAAATTTAAAAACCCTTCCATTGCCTAGCGTACTTCCCTAATCGAAGACTTTACTATCTGTCCACTATACATATGCTTAAGAAAGGTATTTAATTCTGATAACTATTCACAATCAATTTAATCACTGTATTACTCGTGCATAGTTACTGCTGTTCTTTAAAAAATTTGAATTTCTTTAGTAAGGCCAAGCCAGTCGAAACCAAAAGTCTCTATTTAATTTTTCTTAAGAGTGCAATCCACGCCTTTATTCTGTACCAGTCACGTGACTAGCAGAGCGAAATATACTTTTCGTCAGACATACACTAACTCATAGTTAAAATTAAATCATAATCACATCTTTTTTGATCCAGTAAAACCTTATTTTAATTTTGAAAAAGTCTGATATACACGAAACGACTCTTGCTTTACATTGCTGCAATGCTCTATTATGCAATTTTGAAAAGTAAGGGCAGGGTTTTTGATTTCAATACAGTGAAGTTTAACTGCTACTCCATCCCTCATTCTTACAGAAAGCTATTCTCCATCATTGATTCTCTTTGATGCTCTCTTCTCAATTGAAACCGCTGGAACTTCTCCATATACAACAAAAAACCCTTTAACTATGAGTACACAGTTAAAGGGTTTTGGAAAGGACAGGCAGGTCCTTTCATGATACCGGCGGTCGGGGTCGAACCGACACTCCCGTGAAGGAACGGGATTTTGAGTCCCGCGCGTCTGCCAATTCCGCCACGCCGGCAAAATATTATGGAGGCGGCAACCGGACTCGAACCGGTGATAAGGGTGTTGCAGACCCATGCCTTACCACTTGGCTATGCCGCCAAATTTTGGAGCGGAAGACGAGGTTCGAACTCGCGACCTCCACCTTGGCAAGGTGGCGTTCTACCACTGAACTACTTCCGCGTAAAGCTGGGGTACCTGGATTCGAACCAGGGCATGACGGGATCAAAACCCGTTGCCTTACCGCTTGGCTATACCCCACTAATAAGATGGGGCGGACGAGGGGAATTGAACCCCCGAGTGCC
>JASLAI010000388.1 GCA_030147225.1 Planococcus sp. (in: firmicutes)
GACGGGACTCCATAATGCTTGAAACCCGAAGATACTGATCGGCATGTAGCGGGACCTCCTTTTCCTCAAGTACCCTCATTATATAGCGGCTCGCAAACTATATCAATGAACGAACTATGAACAATATGAAATGCGCAAGCGGCCGTGTAGATTCGACGGGCATAAGACGCTCTGACGTAGCGGCATTTCTCCAGCCGCATAGTCAGAGTGGCTTATGACCCTAGAATCTGGGCGCTGAAGTCTGGACAATATGAAATGCGGAAGCGCATTCTTCGAAGAACGCTCTAAACCCTATTTCAGGACAACAGAATGTTTGTTTTGTTTTTAGTGACTTATAGAAAGATAAAACCCCTTACCTCGAAAGGTAAGGGGTTTTAAGGAAGCCTACCACCAAACAATTGTTACTAATGCAAGAACTGTGATGAAAGCTACGAACATACCACAGAACATGAAGAACGCGACCATGCCGTGTCCTTTACCGCTCATGTGCATGAAATAGTAAAGTTGAAGAATGACTTGAATTCCAGCCAACAAAAGGATGATTGGGACGATCAAGTACGCTGAGAATCCAGCAGCAACCATAGTAAAAGCAATTAATGTCAAAAAGATCATAATTGCGAAAGTTGCTAAATGGCCTCGCATCTCTTCCGCTCTTTTTTTCTTCGCATATTCGAACTCTGCTTTCGATCTAACATGAATATGTGTATCGTGTGCCATTATCCGATCACTCCCATCAAATAGACGACAGTAAAGATGAATACCCAAACGACGTCAATAAAATGCCAGTATAACGAAGCAAGATAGAATTTAGGTGCATTGTACATATTCAACCCGCGCTTAGCGTTGCGGAGCATCAATGCAATAAACCAGCTAAGTCCGAAAAGTACGTGAGCACCGTGCGTTCCAACTAATGTATAAAATGCAGAACTGAATGCACTGTTCGTATAACCGAATCCTAAGTGGACATAGTGATTGAATTCATAAATCTCCAAACCAAGGAAAGTAGCACCAAGCAGGACTGTAATTCCCAACCAAGCCTGCATCGCTTTGAAATTATGGTTTTTCATATGATACATAGCGTACACACTAGTCAATGAAGATGTCAAAAGAATCATTGTCATTGCAAAGACGAGCGGCAGTTCAAAAAGTGCAGCGGCAGAGAATTCCATGCCGCTTGGCCCTTTATCTTTTAATGCAAGGTATGTTGCGAAAAGCGAAGCAAATGTTACTGTCTCCGCAGCAAGAAGCAACCAGAAGCCAATAAACTTATTTTTCCCTTCCATCGTTGCCGTCTCAGGATGTTCCGGCCAAGATTGAGGAGTATATCGTTGATTAATGTCCATCGGTGTTGCCTCCTTTCGCATCTTCCAGTAGTTCTGCTTTCGTAATGTGGAAACCTAAATCATCTTTCAATGAACGAACGAGCATCGAACCGAAGGTGATCAATAAACCGATGATCAATACTGCCAATGCCCAAGGCTTGTCGCCATCCAGGAAGTACAAAGCTCCAAATGAAGCAATAAACATACCAAGAGACATTACAAAAGGAATGAATGAGTTATTCGGCATATGGATATCTCCAAGTGGTTCTGCGAAAATCATTCCTTTTTTGTTGCCATCCATTTTTTCGATCCAGAATGTGTCAAGACCGCGAACTAATGGAGTTTGTGCAAAGTTGTAAAATGGCGGTGGAGATGGGATTGCCCATTCCAATGTACGGCCGTCGCCCCATGGGTCATTGCCGACACGCTCATTTTTAATAGTAGTGATTACAACGTTAACCAGCATAATAATGACACCAATTGCCATGAATATAGCGCCGGCTGAACTGATGGCATTGAATAAATCCCATCCTTGGTCAGCTCCGAACGTGTAAACGCGGCGAGGCATACCCATCAATCCTAGGAAATGCTGGATAAAGAATGTTAAATGGAATCCGATGAAGAAGAACCAGAATGTCCATTTTCCAAGTTTTTCACTAAGCATCGTTCCGAACATTTTCGGCCAGTATAAATGTGTACCTGCAAGAATCGCCAGTACAACACCGCCGACAATAACATAGTGGAAGTGGGCTACGATAAAGTAAGAATCGTGCAATTGGTAATCCAAAGGCGCGATTGCTTGCATAACCCCTGTAACACCACCAGCTACGAATGAAGGAATAAACGCTACCGCGTAAATCATCGGAACTGTGAAGGAAATGCTTCCTCCCCAGATAGTCAATAGCCAGTTAAAGATTTTAATACCGGTTGGTACGGCGATGATCATCGTTGCCAAGGCGAATACAGCATTAGCTGTTGGCCCTAAGCCGACTGTGAACATGTGGTGAGCCCATACCATGAATCCGTAGAAACCGATTAAGATTGTCGCAAAAACAAGTGCAGTGTAACCGAAAAGACGTTTACGTGAGAAGATTGCAAAGATTTCGGAGAAAATACCGAAAGCTGGCAGAATCAGGATGTAAACTTCAGGGTGACCGAAAATCCAGAATAAATGCTCCCAAATAATCGTGTTACCGCCCATTTCAACTGCGAAGAAACTAGCACCGAACAAACGGTCAAAAACCATGAAGAAAAGTCCGACTGTAAGTGGTGGGAACGCCAATAAGATCAAAGCAGAAGCAACAAAAGTTGTCCATGTGAACAATGGCATTCTCATATAAGTCATACCCGGTGCACGCATATTGATGATCGTAACCAGGAAGTTAATACCTGCGATCAAGGTACCAAAACCGGAAATGGTCAATCCCAATGTATAGAAGTCAATTCCGTGTCCTTCTGAAGCAAGCGCCAACGAAGCATAGTTCGTCCAACCTGCATCCGGTGCGCCTCCCATGAACCAAGACAGGTTCAAGAAAATACCACCAAAGAAGAATAGCCAGAAACCAAGTGAATTCAAGAATGGGAAAGCTACGTCACGCGCGCCGATTTGCAGAGGCATAATAGCGTTCATGAAAGCCAGTAATATCGGCATTGAGGCCAAGAAAATCATGGTAGTACCGTGCATTGTAATAATTTCGTTATATAGTCCAGCACTCAGGAAATCATTTCCTGCTTTAGCCAACTGGATACGGATCATCATTGCTTCTATACCACCAACCAGGAAGAAGAAACCACCTGAGATGAGATAAAGGATAGCGATCTTCTTATGGTCGACCGTCGTCATGAAGTCCCAAATTGTAGCGCCGAAGCCCTTTTTTTGAGCAATAGAACTCACACTGTATACCTCCCTTTTTTAAGCTTTATTTCTACTCTTCAACTTTTAAGCCCATTAGATAAGCTGCAAGAGCATCGAGTTCTTGTTCTGACAAATCTTCACCGTCGTTCAATGAAGACGCATCAGGCATTAAATTGCCAGGCTTGTATTCCTGTGGATCTTGAATCCAGTTTTTAAGATTCTCTTCGTTATGTTCTAAGTATCCTGCAACCCGGTTGCGGTCGCCGAATGTTGCCAAGTTAGGTCCGATTCCGGCATTACCGGCAGCACCAGAAATGGCGTGACATTGGATACAAGCTAATCCATCCGGTCCGAACAACTCTTCACCTTGCTGTGCAAGGTCGCCTTCAGCTACAGGCTGTTCTTCTGACTGCATTGCAGTAACCCATTGATCAAACTCTTCGCGGTCCACAGTTTTTACTTTGAAATCCATCAAAGCGTGTGAAGGTCCACAAAGCTCAGCACATTTACCGTAGAATACACCGTCATCAAGTTCTGATGATTCCTGGTTGAATGTTAAGTAGAAAGTGTTGACGTTCTCAGGGTTGACGTCCAATTTACCGCCAACAGATGGAATCCAGAAAGAGTGTTTGATATCCGCTGAAATCAGGTTGAAGTAAACGCGCTCATCAGTCGGTACGACCAATTCCTGTGCAGTTATAATTCCCTGTTCTGGGTATTCAAACTCCCACCAGTAAAGTTTTCCAGTGACATTAACTGTCAAGTGAGTTGAAGTGCCATCCTCTGCCTGTACGTCCATCGTTGAAACGTCAGCCAAATCGAATGTCGAGTAAACAGTTGGAACTGCAAGAATCAAAAGAAGGACAATTGGTACAGCTGTCCATAAGAATTCCAGTCTTGCACTTCCTTCTACTTGTTCGGGAATCATGTCTTCCCCCATTTTAGAACGGCGGAACTTCACGATTGCTAAAACGAAAATAATCGATACAACAATGATGACAAATAGCATAACGATTGATGATAAAATCAATAAGTTAAATTGATCTTGGGCAACTTCGCCTGCTGGTATTAAGGTCGAAATTTCTTCGCGTCCACATCCCGCAAGAAAAACCAATAATGCGGTCATCAATGCGAAAAGCCGCCATTTTTTTATTCCTTTCATCATAGCTTTTCATACCCCTCTCTCATTTAAATAGTTTCTCTTTAGAAATGGTCTTTAGATGAAGACAGCAAAAATGATCATTGAAACAAATAGAATGGTCATATAGTTCAATGAATAGATGAACATCGTCTTCGCCCATTTCAAGTCATCAGTCACTTTAAATCCACGAATGGCGAGTACAAGCCAGCCGATATTTAAAAGTGTTGCTAAGATGATGAAGCCTGCCCCGAGTTCCATTAACAGGAATGGCAGAGGGAAAAGCATTACAACCCATGCAAGCATCGATTTTTTGGTTCGGTGAAAACCTTTAATTACCGGTAGCATTGGAATACCTGCTGCCCGATACTCTTCCGTTCGTTTCATAGCCAAAGCATAGAAATGCGGTGGCTGCCAAATGAACATAATCAGGAATAATGCCCATGCACCCATACCGAGTGACGGCTCCACAGCAGCCCATCCGATTAGCGGCGGAATCGCACCAGAGATGCTTCCCACTATCGTATTGCTGACATGGCGTCTTTTAGACCACATAGAATATAAGACGACATAGGCTAAAACTCCGGCAATCCCAAATATACCAGCTGATACAGAAGCGGAAAACAAAAACAATTCGCCTATAACGATGAAAGAAACAGCTAGTGCCAACACAGCTGATGGCTTGAATCTTCCTGTCACTGTCGGACGTGCTTTCTTA
>JASLAI010000002.1 GCA_030147225.1 Planococcus sp. (in: firmicutes)
AAAGCTTGTATCAAATTCACCTTTGATAAAGTTCTTATGTTTTACTACATTTTCAAGAAACGGAATATTTGTTTTGATTCCGCGAATACGGAATTCCTGCAAATTGCGGTCCATTTTAGCAGCGGCTTCTTTGAACGTTACAGCCCAAGTCGAAACCTTGACTAAAAGCGAATCATAATAAGGGGAAATAACTGCTCCCTGGAAGCCGTTACCTGCATCCAGACGCACCCCAAATCCACCACCCGAGCGGTAAACCATCAATTTCCCGGCATCCGGCATAAAATCGTTCAACGGATCTTCCGTGGTTACACGGGATTGGATTGCAAAACCGAATAAAGGTATTTCACTTTGCTGCGGAATTCCTACTTCTTCACTATGTATCATATGCCCTCTGGCAATATGAATCTGTGAATGGACAATATCAATTCCTGTAATCATTTCTGTAATCGTATGTTCCACCTGAATACGTGGATTTACTTCAATAAAGTAAAATTCATCATTGGCTACAAGAAATTCGACTGTGCCCGCATTTATGTAGTTAATGTTTTTCATCAATTTTACTGCGGCATCACAAATTTCATTGCGCAACTCATTGCTAATTGAATTGGAAGGAGCGATTTCTACGACTTTTTGATGACGGCGCTGAATCGAACAATCTCTTTCGTATAAATGGATAACATTTCCGTCTGAATCGCCCAGAATCTGAACTTCAATATGTTTAGGCTTCTCAACGAATTTTTCGACATACATTTCATCTGATCCGAAAGCAGCTTTCGCTTCAGACTTTGCCCGTTCATATGAAGAAGCCAATTCTTCCTGGGATCTGACGATTCGCATTCCTCGCCCTCCACCGCCAAGAGATGCTTTGATCATTAACGGAAATCCTGCTGTTCTGCTGAACTCTTCAACTTCTTCCAATGACTCGACTGGACCATCTGTTCCAGGTATAACGGGGATACCCGCATCAATTGCTTGCGTCCGCGCTTTTACTTTATCTCCGAACATATCCAAGTGTTGAGAGGTTGGGCCGATAAATACGATGCCTTCTTCTTCACAGCGTCTTGCGAAATGGACGTTTTCAGACAAGAAACCGTAACCCGGATGAATGGCATCCACGTTCGAATCTTTTGCGATGCGGATAATGTCTTCAATATCCAAATAGGCATCGATTGGTTTTTTGCCTTTCCCCACTAAATAGGATTCATCCGCTTTATAGCGGTGATATGAACCACTGTCTTCCTGAGAGTAAATTGCAACTGTTTGAATTTTCAGTTCTGTACAAGCGCGGAAAACCCGAATAGCGATTTCTCCGCGGTTGGCCACCAAGATTTTGTTAATCTCCTTCACACCGCAGCACACCCTTTACTTTTTCGTTTTTTCGTATTTGTTGAACATGGAAACATTCATTAATACTCCCATAGCTAAAGATAACAAAATTACAGACGTTCCGCCATAGCTTATAAATGGAAGTGTCACTCCAGTTAACGGAATAATGCCCGTTAAGCCACCCAAATTCACAAAAGATTGGATTCCGATCATACTGGAAACCCCTGCTGCAAGCATTCTGGCCAATGGGTCATGGGTCGTCATAGCAATCCAAAGTCCCCGAAGCACAATAAATCCTAAACCGCCCAAGACAAAGACTACGCCAAGTACACCCAGCTCTTCAGCGATGACGGACATGATGAAATCGGTATGGGGTTCGGGCAGATAACCTAATTTTTGAATGGATTGTCCGAGCCCTAAACCACTTAAGCCCCCGGATCCGATAGCCAAATAACCATTGACTATCTGAAACCCGAATCCTAATTCGTCTGAAAATGGATTAAAGAAAGCATCGAGACGGCCAAGGCGTTTTTCAGTGAAGATCAAATCACCAGCAAAAATCATAAATGGCACGATAATGACGGAAGCTGCTGCCACAAAGACAGTTGCCAGCCGGATAAATGGTTTTAAACGGACACCACTTGCGGACATAACAGATAAACCGACTGCGCCAATGATTAACATCGACCCTAGATCCGGTTCAAGGAATACAGAAAACAATACCAGCGTCAAAATTATCACTGGAGGTATGATGGATTCATTTAATTTATTAATCGTGCCATTATTGTATTTATTTGAAAAAACACCGGCCAAATAGAGAATCATTCCGACTTTCGCCACTTCAGAAGGCTGGATGTTGGCAAAACCAACGCTGATCCAACTTCTCGCGCCACCGGCTGCAAAACCAATAAAGTGAACGGCAATCAATCCGGCAAAGACTACCGCTAGAATTGTTACCATCATCCAACGTTTTTTAAAATGTTTATACGGAAACACAGCTCCAATAGCGAACATCGGGAAAGCAATTGCTAAGTTCAATAATTGCTGTATGTAAAATCGGTTTGGCTCAGAGCCATAATAATTGACCGACCAGGCCATGCTTGAACTATAGATCATGATCAAGCCGAATATCGTTAAGGCCAAATAAGTGAAGAATAAAGGATAATCGAAAAACTTTGCGTATTTCTTGATGTAAGATTTCATTTTCATACCTCGTTTTGTTTGATGGATTGTTAATAAAAGCGAAAGCGCCATGTTAGATTTGACGGGCATAAGACGGACTGGCGAAGCGGCGTTTCTTCAGCCGCACAGCCAGATTGGCTTATGACCCTAGAATCTGGGCGCTGGAGCTGGACAATAAGAAAAGCGGAAGCGCCCAACAGCAGAATCTAACCTAAAACGCGACTTCCTGTCGCCACGGTTAGCTAATCCGCACCCCGTCGACCCTCAACAAGCATAAGACGTACTGGCGAAGTCGCATGTTCCCAGCAGCAAAGCCAAAGTAAACTATGACCCTAGAATCTGAGGGCTGAAATATAGACAATAAAACGTCATACTTCTTACATTGTAAAAAAAACTCAAACAAAATTCGTTTGAGTTTTAGATCATTTATTTGTATACGCTTCATGTAGAATGGAAAGTTTCTTTTCCAGCGTATCCATTAAATTTTTTCCAGCCTCACGTTCGATAAGTCCCAGCTTAACCGCAAAATCGATTTCGCGTGAAAGACCGAACATTTGGGTGTCAAGCACCTCTTCATATAAAGGACAAGATGGCAAGGTCAGATGATCCATTTGCACCTTGATTAATTGCTCGATTTTTTCTGCATCAGCTTTGAGGAGTTCTAAAGCCTTCAGATGGTATGTTTGTTCTTCTGTATGTTCCATGAGGACTCCCCCATTTTATGAGTTTTCTTCTCTATTTTCCTGTTTAAAGTGTATCTTTTAAGAAGGGAAAATGCAAGCCTCTATGATGAAAGAGCTGAATCCCTTTAGCAACTTGACACAAAAAGGTATACTGTTAAGAGAGTGATTATCTAAATGGAGGGTTTACCCATGGAATTTATCATACCTTTTAAAGGTGAAGTAAAATTTAAACTTATATTGGATCCAACAGTCTGGATTTTTGACGACCGTAAATTGAATTTGGAAACGTATTTTCAAGAAGAACGAATTGAGAAAGACGAGCTTGAAGACTACAAGCGTGGGATGGGTGAACATTGGTCCCGTGAAATCATGGAAGGCAGTACAGTTCCGCCAACCTTGAATTCAGAAAAAACCTATAAGAGCAAAGAGAAAAAAGAAATGCTGACAGGAACATTCGGCATTCCTTTCAAACCTTTCCTCTTGAATTCAGAACCTGATGAACACGCCAAACGTGTCGTGTTCGAAACATTAAACGGAGAGTTCGAATTTCCGATTGAGCATGCTGCACAGCTGATTTTCAAATTCAGCGACCATGGCAAACCTTTGAAAGAAGACGGTCCTGTCCATGTCCTTCTTCCGGATGGTTCCAATCAGGAAAATCCGATTACCCATATCCAAGCCATCCGAGTCGAATAGGAGTGATTCACCATGCGTGTACAATGCGTAATCTGCGATAAGATTGAAGAATTAGTGGATGATACACTGCAAGCCAAGCGCTTGCGCAATAGACCTATCCACACCCATATGTGCGATGAATGCCATGACCGGATCACAGAAAGGACCAAGGAACGTTTAGCAACGGGTTCTTTCCGCTTTTACCGCAGTTCCCGCAGCATTGAGGATGACTTCTGATGAAGCTCTTAAAAGGCATCTGGATCGGCTTCTGGAGTGGATTGATTTTAGGGCTTTTACTAAAATGGATTCAATCTGTCACTGGCGAACAAGTCTATACCCTTTTATTGAATGTTGACTTTATCCCGATAATTGGCAATGTGCAGTGGTCCGAGGTCACGGAATTCATTTTTCATATGAGCATTTCGTTGGTTATTGGAGTAGTATTTGTGTATATATCGAAACGGCGCAATTACTCATTTGGCCAATTGGTAATTATCAGTCTGCTCCTTTCAGTGCCATTCCCGTTCCTCTTTTTTCTATTATCTTGGTTAGCAGTCGAAGCAAATGTGCCAGCTGTTACCGATTGGGGAGCATTTCTATATTGGGTTTTCGCCCATCTCACCTATTCTTTACTGTTGCCTATCTTATACAAAACCTTTGAACGCAAAAACGCTGTATCTCAATGAGATACAGCGTTTTCGCGTTTTTCGCGCCATAGACGGATTTTGTAAAGAATCAGTATGAGCGCCGCAATAACGAGCCCTTCAACAATCGGCAGGAAGAAGGCAAGAAACGTAAGCCCTAAACCGCCGACTGCCAAAAACAGGCCAATCATTGCATTTTTTCCAAGTGATAACTTTTTAGCAAACCCTAATTTATAAACGAATGCCGAGAGCAGGAAAATTACCGCAAATAATGCGTATCCTGCTGCTTCAAAACTCGGCAGATTCTGATATAGAATTCGGGCTACCGGATACATATTGTCATAGACAAAAGCTTGATCGTCCACGGGCTATACATCCTCCCTATTCACTTATTCTTCGATAGCAACTTTCTTTTTCTTAGCCATACGTTCACGTTCGTTTTTATCAAGAATTTTTTTGCGCAAACGAATCGTTTGTGGTGTAATTTCGCAATACTCATCATCATTCAAGTATTCAAGCGCTTCTTCAAGACTCATCAAACGAGCTTTTTTCATTGTCGTTGTCTGGTCTTTGTTAGCTGAACGAATATTTGTTGCAGCTTTGATTTTTACGATATTCACGGTCAAATCGCTGTCGCGGTTATGTTCACCGACGATCATGCCTTCATAGATTTCAGCACCGACTTCAACGAATGCAGTTCCACGGTCTTCGATGCCCATCAAGCCGTAAGTCGAAACTTTCCCGCGCTCCATAGATACCAATACACCTTGACGGCGTCCGCCGACACGGCCAGAAGCAACTGGCTGGTAGCTGTCGAATGTGTGGTTAATGATTCCGTAGCCACGAGTCTGTGTTAAAAATTCAGTTGTGTAACCGATCAATCCACGAGCTGGTACGTTAAATACCATACGGACTTGTCCGCTTCCGTTATTGATCATATCTAGCATTTCGCCTTTACGCTCGCCCAATGATTCGATGATTGCACCTGTATATTCTTCAGGTACATCCACTTGAACGCGTTCAACAGGTTCGCAGCGAACTCCGTCAACCATACGTACAATAACTTCAGGTTTTGAAACTTGAATTTCAAACCCTTCACGGCGCATGTTTTCGATCAAGATCGACAAATGCAACTCTCCGCGACCAGATACAACCCAAGCATCAGGTGAATCTGTTGCATCCACACGCAAGGAAACGTCAGTTTCCAATTGAGCATCCAGGCGTTCCTGAATTTTTCTTGAAGTAATGAATTTTCCTTCTTTACCAGCGAACGGGCTATTGTTAACAAGGAAAGTCATTTGCAAGGTTGGCTCATCAATACGCAGGATTGGCAATGCTTCCTGATGATTTGCAGGACAAACCGTTTCCCCAACGTTAATATCTTCCATACCTGAAACAGCAATCAAATCGCCAGCTTCAGCTTTTTGGATTTCAACACGCTTCAATCCCATGAAACCATGGATTTTAGTCACTCGGAAATTTTTCACAGTACCATCAAGTTTCATCAATGCTACAGATTGTCCAACTTCGATCGTCCCGCGGAATACGCGGCCGATACCAATACGTCCAACATAGTCATTGTAGTCAAGTAGAGCAACCTGGAACTGAAGTGGCTCATCTCTGTTATCGATTGGTGCTGGTACGTGGTCCATGATCGCTTCATAAATGACCTGCATGTTTTCTTCCTGATCAGCAGGATCAGCTGAAAGGCTGGCTGTACCGTTCATACCTGATGCAAAGATAACTGGGAACTCCAATTGGTCGTCATTTGCTTCCAGCTCGATGAACAATTCGATGACTTCGTCAACCACTTCTTCAGGACGTGCGAAGTCGCGGTCAATTTTGTTAACAACAACGATTGGTTTCAAGTTTTGCTCAAGAGCTTTTTTCAAAACAAAACGTGTCTGTGGCATACAGCCTTCATAAGCGTCGACTACTAAAAGAACACCATCAACCATTTTCATGATACGTTCAACTTCTCCGCCGAAATCAGCGTGTCCAGGAGTATCCAAAATGTTGATTTTGGCATCTTTATATTGAATCGCCGTATTTTTGGCAAGAATCGTAATTCCGCGTTCTCTTTCGATATCATTCGAGTCCATGGCACGCTCATCAACGTGTTCATTTGAACGGAAAGTTCCGGATTGTTGTAGAAGTTGATCCACCAAAGTTGTTTTACCATGGTCAACGTGGGCAATAATTGCAATGTTTCTTAGGTCGTTACGTAAGTTAGTCATGTTTTCACTCCAATATTCTTTTTTCATGTCTATAACTGTGCTAGTATAGCACATATAGGTGTAAAACCCTAAGATTTTATTTCAGGCAGTAAGCTACAGGAGGAAAATCGATTGATAAGCATGATAAAAAACACCAAATGGATTTTTGTACTGTATTCCCTTGCAGCAATATTAGCGATGGTCGGAATCGGCTTGGCTGTTGGCCTACGTAGTGTACCGGGCATTTTAGCGGCGATCTTGGCATTGTGTCTCATCATGGGCATGGGGTTCAAGAAGAAAAAAGAGATGCGGGAAGCCGGATTATTATAATTATAAAAAAAGATGCGGAATTCCGCATCTTTTTTTACTTGAACCGTATATATTTTTCTAAAAGTTCCGGGTGGATGGCGGGATTGGCTGCTATAAAAGTATCCTGCTCCAATAGATTAGCAGGTTCGCCTTTAAAGTTCGTTGTCACCGCTCCTACTTCCTGTGCTATGACCATTCCACCGGCAATATCCCAAGGTGAAAGTCTCATGGAAATATAGGCATCGACACGTCCACTTGCCAAGTAGGCAAGCTCGAGAGCTGCTGAACCATAAGAGCGCATTCCCCGGACGTCACGAATCAACTGGATAGTTCCTTCGTGATCGAGGTAACGATTCGGTACTGCCCATGTTGCATTCATTGCAATAATTGATTCCGAAATCG
>JASLAI010000078.1 GCA_030147225.1 Planococcus sp. (in: firmicutes)
CTTTCACTCCGATCATTTCATTCAAGCCTTTGCCAGGCGCAACCATCGGATATACAGATTCCAGCTGCACCACTCGGCAATCAATCAAGGCCGGCTCGTTTGAATTAAATGCTTCTGCGAAAACCGCTTCTGCTTCTTCCATCGTTTCCACTTTGTAACCTTTAATGTCGTAAGCTTCAGCGAGCTTCACAAAATTCGGTTGAACAGGAATCAACGATTGCGAATAGCGCCCTTCGTAGAATGTTTCCTGCCACTGTCTGACCATCCCTAAACTTTGATTGTTTAAGATGACAATCTTGACCGGTAGACGGAGTTCTTGAAGCAAAGACAGCTCTTGCAAAGTCATTTGGAATCCGGCATCTCCAACAATGGAGATGACTTGCTCATCAGGTTTTGCTAATTGCGCGCCGATGGCTGCCGGGAAACCAAAGCCCATTGTCCCTAGCCCACCTGAGGTAACCCAGTTGTGCGGATTATTAAAGCGGTAATATTGAGCCGCCCACATTTGATGCTGACCCACATCGGTGGTTACCACTGCATTACCTCCGGTCAAACGATGAATCAATTCAACCGCCTGTTGAGGAAGGATGCCTTCGCGGCCTTTCACATGATACTGAAGTGGATATTCTTCTTTATTGCCCGTTAATTCGTTTAACCATTGAGTAGTGTCTGGACTTTCAAACGATTGGTTAAGCAATTGACTTAATGCTTCTTTAGCATCTGCAACAATTGGAATTGCTGTAGGAACATTTTTACCAATTTCTGCTGGATCGATATCAATATGGATCACTTGTGCATTAGGTGCAAAGTGAGCAAGATTTCCAGTCAGTCGGTCATCGAATCGTGCACCAACATTCATCAATACATCGCAGTCGCAAATCGCTGTATTAGCGGTATATGTTCCGTGCATACCAGCCATCCCAAGGAAGAGGTCGTGTTCACCGGCAATGCTGCCGAGCCCAAGCAACGTATTTGTGATTGGAATTTGATGTCTTTCCGAAAAGTTTCTGAGTTCATCTGTCGCTTTTGCGGCAAGTACCCCAGCTCCTGCTAAGATCAATGGCTTTTTCGCTTGTGATAGCAACTGAGCAGCTTTTTGGATCTGCAGGTAGTTCGGGTTTGTGGTTGGTTGATAACCCGGCAAGTATAGAGCCTCTTCTTCTTTATTGGATAAGAATAATTCAGTTGCAATATTTTTTGGGATGTCGACCAGAACCGGTCCTGGTCGTCCGGTAGAAGCAATATAAAATGCTTCTTTTATGATTCTTGGCAGATCCGCCACTTTTTTCACTTGATAGTTATGTTTCGTAATTGGTTGTGTGATGCCGATAATGTCCGCTTCCTGGAAAGCATCTGTTCCAATAACTGAAGTGGCAACCTGCCCCGTAAAGACCACTAGCGGCAAGGAGTCCAGCATGGCATCCGCTATACCTGTAACTAAATTTGTAGCTCCTGGTCCCGATGTAGCAAGGACGACCCCAGTCTTACCAGAAACTCTTGCATATCCCTCAGCCGCATGAATTGCACCTTGTTCATGTCTAGCCAATACATGGCGTATAGGGTTTTTATGCAAGGCGTCATAAATTGGCAGCACCGCGCCTCCTGGATATCCAAAGATGATTTCTACACCCTGGCCTTTCAAAGATTGAATCAGTACGTCTGCACCATTACCTGTCAGCTGCTGTTTAACTTCTTCTCTTACCTGTACGTTTACTCCCAATCCTTCCGCCTCCTTTTCTAAGTCTCCGGTGGAATAAAAACAAAGAAGCTTTTTCATCCCTACACAAAGAAACATGTTCTTCGCATAGGGATGAAAAAGCTTCATGGTACCACCCTATTTCACTGCGCAACCGCAGCCTCATGGATAAGCATTGCTTATCCGCTGATAACGATGCCTTTTAACTTGCAAGTCACCGGGACTACCTAAACAGCCGAAGCTTTTCAGCAATCCACTCAGAGGGGATGTCGTAAATGGTTGTATTACCGGCTTCCACCTGTACCGGCTCTCTGTAAATACAGTCTCCAATCACTTTAACCTCGTCATTGAGTTGAACTAAATATTCAATTACCCTAATTTTTCAAACTACATTTAATTGGTCTGTGTAAATTTTTACGCCATCATTTTGGACAAGTTCTCTAAATGACTCAAGCAAATCATTTGTTACTGGACCCGGTTTGCCTGCACCAATCACTCGGCCATCCACTTTTACTACGGCAATTACTTCAGCAGCCGTACCGGTCAGGAACACTTCATCTGCCACGTATACATCGTGTCTAGTAAAAACACCTTCTTGAATGTCGTAACCTTTTTGAGCAGCTACGTCCATGATGGCGTTGCGTGTAATTCCTTCAAGCGCTCCTACATAACCTGGAGGGGTTACTAATTTATTCTTGCGTACAATGAAAATGTTATCCGCTGAACCTTCGGCTACATATCCTTGATCGTTCAGCATAAGCGCTTCAGAAACACCTGCTAGATGAGCTTCCAATTTCACCAATATATTATTCATGTAGTTCAATGATTTAACTTTTGGACTTAATACATCTGAACGACTTCTTCTTGTAGCAACCGATACAATTTCAATCCCTGTCTCATACATCGATTTAGGGAATAACGATAAAGGCTCTGCTATTACAATGACACTCGGATGTGAGCAACTATATGGATCCAACCCAAGGTTTCCGACTCCCCTTGAAACGATCAACCGAATATAGGCATCCTTGAATTTATTCTCTCTAAGCGTTTCGACAACAATTTTAACCATTTCCTCAAAAGTATGTGGAATCTCGAGCATCACGGATTTTGCTGAATCGTAAAGCCGCTCTAGATGTTCTTCCAGCCGAAAGACGTTTCCGTTATAAGCACGGATTCCTTCGAACACACCATCACCGTATAAAAAACCGTGATCATAAACTGAAATTTTAGCGTCTTCCTTTTTAACGAATTCACCATTTAAATAAATTACTTGTTCGCTCATGATGTCCACTTCTTTCTCGAAAGTTTTATAATATGCAATATATCGAATTCTGTTTGCGTGTTGTAAATTGTTGCTATCATATCGCCTATTCACAAGCCTGTCAATCAACTTTACGCCGTTTTTTTATTAATTTTGAATATTCACAAACTATGTATCCGTTTTCATCGTTGCTATAACTGGCTTTAAAAGATTTTTTAAAAAATTTGAATATTTTATGAACGTAACATAAATTCAAGAAAAACTAGCCGTAACCCTTGCCACAACATAAAAAAGACCCTGTCTCATTTGATGAGACAGGGTCTTAAATTAAGACTTAGCAGTTCTTACTTAGTGATTGTAGCAACAACGCCAGCGCCTACAGTACGTCCACCCTCACGGATTGAGAACTTAGTTCCTTCTTCAAGTGCGATAGGAGAGATTAGAGAAACGATCATTTCGATGTTATCTCCAGGCATAACCATTTCTACACCTTCAGGAAGGTTACAAACACCAGTTACATCAGTTGTACGGAAGTAAAACTGTGGACGGTAGTTTGTGAAGAATGGAGTGTGACGTCCACCCTCTTCTTTTGAAAGAACATAAACTTCAGCTCTGAACTCAGTGTGTGGAGTGATTGTGCCTGGCTTAGCCAATACTTGTCCACGTTGTACGTCGTCGCGAGAAACCCCACGAAGAAGAGCACCGATGTTGTCGCCAGCTTCAGCGTAGTCAAGCAATTTACGGAACATTTCTACACCAGTTACAGTTGTAGATTTTGGTTCTTCAGTAAGACCAATGATATCAACGTTATCACCGATTTTGATTTGTCCGCGTTCAACGCGTCCAGTAGCAACAGTACCACGGCCAGTGATTGAGAATACATCCTCAACAGGCATCATGAATGGCTTGTCAGTATCACGTGGTGGAGTAGGAATATACTCATCAACCGCGTTCATCAATTCAACGATTTTATCTTCCCACTCTGCTTCTCCTTCAAGAGCTTTAAGAGCAGAACCTTTAATGACAGGAATGTCATCGCCAGGGAAGTCATATTCAGATAGAAGATCGCGGACTTCCATTTCAACTAGTTCAAGAAGTTCTTCGTCGTCTACCATATCGCATTTGTTCATGAATACTACTAGGTAAGGAACACCAACTTGACGTGAAAGAAGAATGTGCTCACGAGTTTGTGGCATTGGGCCGTCAGCAGCAGATACTACTAAGATCCCGCCGTCCATTTGAGCAGCACCAGTGATCATGTTTTTAACATAATCGGCGTGTCCAGGGCAATCTACGTGTGCATAGTGGCGAGTTTCAGTTTCATACTCAACGTGTGAAGTATTGATTGTGATACCGCGCTCTTTTTCTTCAGGAGCGTTGTCGATTTGAGCGTAAGAACGAGCTTCCCCGCCTGATTTTTTAGCTAGAACTGTAGCGATTGCTGCAGTCAAAGTTGTTTTACCGTGGTCGACGTGACCAATTGTACCAATATTCGCGTGCGTTTTAGAACGATCAAATTTAGCTTTTCCCATTAGAAAAATCCTCCTCAAAATGTAAGTGAATGTTCGTTTGAAGTGCTGGAATGATAGGGCCCTATCATTCCGAAGCATACAAACTATTTATACTTTATTAAAGATCAAAATTCAATTATTGACCTTTATTTTTCTTGATGATTTCTTCAGAAATTGATTTCGGTACTTCTTCATAGTGGTCAAAGTGCATTGAGAATACACCGCGGCCTTGCGTGTTTGAACGCAATGAAGTTGCATAACCGAACATTTGTGCAAGAGGTACCATAGCACGAACCACTTGTGCGTTTCCGCGAGCGTCCATACCTTCTACACGGCCTCGGCGTGACGTAATGTCACCCATGATATCTCCAAGGTATTCCTCAGGGATAACAACCTCAACGCGCATAATTGGCTCAAGAAGAACCGGGCGAACTTTT
>JASLAI010000114.1 GCA_030147225.1 Planococcus sp. (in: firmicutes)
GTTTCACCTGATTGAGAGATAAAGATAAACAAAGGTTTTTCTGACAATAATGGCATGTTGTAGCCGAATTCGCTTGAAACATGCACTTCAACCGGGATTCCTGCTAATTTTTCGATATATTCTTTACCGATCAATCCTGCGTGATAGCTTGTTCCAGCGGCGATGATGTGAATGCGGTCAGCAGCCTGCATCGCTTCTAAAATTTCCGGTTGGATGGTCAATTTATCATTTCCATCTTGGTATGCCTGAACGATTTTACGGACAACTGCTGGCTGCTCGTCAATTTCTTTCAGCATATAGTGTGGGTATGTGCCTTTTTCAATATCGCTCATGTCGATTTCTGCAGTGAATGGCAAACGGCTTACTGTTTCGCCTTCCAAAGTCAAAATTTCAACGCTGTCTTTGCGAACAATAACGATTTCCTTATCCATCAATTCAACAAACTGATCTGTCAATTGAAGCATAGCCATCGCATCAGATGCCACGACGTTGAAATCTTCGCCAAGTCCTACAAGCAATGGGCTCTTGTTTTTCGCGACGAAAATCGTCTGTTCTTCTTCCGCGTCCAACAATGCAATAGCATATGAACCCTTCAGTAAGGTAAGAGCTTTACTGAAAGCTTCCTGTGTTGTCTCGCCTTCTTCAACGAATTTACCGATCAATTGAACGATAATTTCTGTATCCGTATCAGACTCCATAGAAATTCCAGCCAAATAATCGCGCTGAATGTGGTGGTAGTTTTCAATCACACCGTTATGAACGATCGTGAAGCGGTCTGACGTATTTTGATGCGGGTGAGCATTCATGCGGTTTGGTTTACCATGAGTAGCCCAGCGTGTATGGCCGATGCCTGTATTGCCCATCACTTCTTCTTCAACAACTCCGCGAAGATCTGCAATGCGCCCTTTTTCTTTGAAGACTGTTACGCCTTTGCCATTACGGACAGCAATTCCTGCTGAATCATAACCACGGTATTCCAAGCGCTCCAGGCCTTTCAATAAAATTTCCTTTGAATCATTTTCTCCAATGTACCCAACAATTCCACACATAATGTAATTCCTCCATTTTTCTAAAAATCATATGAGTGTTTGTTTCTCAAACACTTCTGCTTGAGCCCATCCATCTTGTTGTCCAATCGATCGCTCGACTGTTTTAAGATTGGACATAACGACCGGGCTTCACGGCCGGAAGGTATCCGCCGAAATCTCGATACTCCTTCTCCTCGTCTACTGAAGATGACTGGTCCGTCCGATTTCTTCAGTACAGGCGCTGTAATTGTTTTCCTCGCACTAACTACTATCCCCCTTTTTCTGCGGTCGTAAACCGACTCTATTATCATACAGTGTTCATACATTCCCGTCAATTAAAGCATATAGTTATTTAGGTATATATCATCATCTTTTTCCGTTAATTGGTTCTTTTTCCTTTTAATTTTTTATATTTTATCTTAAAAACAAGAAAAGCGGTATAAACCGTTTCGAACTAGGGGCTAGGCGCTGATGCTAGAGGCATAGTAAATTCAAAGAAAACCTATTTTTCCTCTGCATGCATAAAAGATATAGAGTAAATCAGCGAAGACTCCCAAGAGAACAGCTGCTTTGCCGAATATCAGTTAGGAGATTCAATATAAAAAAGACCGTAAGCAACAATGCTTACGGTCTCCAGATTCCTTTATTCGATTAGTTCAGGCCCATTTCACTGCGTACAACTTCCGCAATGCGTTCCACGTAGTTTTCACAGTCTTCTGCAGAAGCTGCTTCCACCATGATGCGCACCAATGGCTCTGTACCGGATGGACGCACAAGCACACGGCCATTGCCCTTCATTTCTTTTTCAACATCTGCGATGACACTTGCCACTTTGGCATTATCTGTAACAGCATGTTTATCCGTTACACGGATGTTAACAAGTTTTTGCGGGAAGATGGTCATTTCAGAAGCCAGCTCAGACAATTTCTTGCCGGTGATTTTCATGATATTGACAAGCTGAAGACCCGTCAATAAACCATCGCCCGTTGTATTGTAATCCAGGAAAATGATATGGCCGGATTGCTCGCCGCCCAAATTGTAATCATTTTTTCTCATTTCTTCCACTACATAACGGTCGCCGACAGCAGTCTTGTTGCTCTTCATGCCATGGCTTTCCAAGGCCTTATAAAAGCCCATATTGCTCATAACAGTCGAAACCACTGTATCTTTCTTGAGGCGGCCTTCTGAATGCAGATGCTTCGCGCAAATGTACATGATCTGATCGCCATCTACGATCTTGCCTTTTTCATCCACTGCAATTAAGCGATCGCCGTCGCCGTCAAATGCAAGTCCGATATCTGCATCTTTAGCCATAACCAATTCCGCTAATTTTTCAGGATGAGTGGAACCCACTCCTGCGTTAATATTTAATCCGTTTGGTGAAGCACCCATCGATGTGATGTCTGCATCCAAATCCGCAAATACATGTGTTGCCAGTGTAGATGTCGCACCGTGTGCACAATCAAGCGCCACGTGAATGCCATCGAATTCCTCGTCGACTGTCTGCTTCAAGTACTGAA
The DNA here is from genome assembly GCA_030147225.1 of Planococcus sp. (in: firmicutes). Classification (GTDB taxonomy): domain Bacteria; phylum Bacillota; class Bacilli; order Bacillales_A; family Planococcaceae; genus Planococcus. Next base: position 2,549 of record JASLAI010000114.1, read on the forward strand.
GGTATTTCTGGCCGCCCTCGAAATAATCCGTGATGCTGCCAAGGTCGCCTCCGGTCGGACGAGGCAATAGATCTTCTTCGCTATCAAGCAAAGCCTCGATTTCCGCTTCCTGCGCGTCTGACAACTTGAAGCCGTCAGAACCGAAGAATTTGATGCCATTGTCTTCTACCGGGTTGTGTGAAGCCGAAATCATGACACCCGCTTCAGCACTCATGACACGCGTCAAATAAGAGACGCCTGGTGTACTGATAACGCCAAGACGCATCACTTCCGCTCCTACTGAAAGCAATCCTGCAGCCAAAGCGCCTTCCAGCATTTCGCCCGAAATCCGTGTATCACGGCCAATCAGCACTTTCGGTTTGTCTTTTGCACTCTTCGTTAAAATATATCCGCCAATTCGACCTAATTTAAAGGCCAGTTCAGGAGTCAACTCCGTATTGGCAACTCCCCGTACTCCATCAGTTCCAAAATATTTTCCCATTCTACTTTTCGCTCCTTCAATCATTTGCTTCTGATTGGTTTAGTTAAGCTCTCGCTTTTTTTGATATTTAAAGCCTTTACGGCATTGTACACTCAAGTTATTGCGGATCGCCAAGATCTTCCGGCTGCTCTACAGAGCCATCGACGACCGTTTGCGCCTCTACCGTGACTTGCGCAGGAGACACAGCTGATGCACCAGCTGGAATTTCCAGCTCGACTTCCACGGTGGCATCATTCGCGGTGACATTTCCTGCATCGACTTCGACGACATATTCAGAGATTTCATCAACGATGGTTTGCGGCCCAAAAATTTCAATTTCTTCGCTGGCTGTACTCCAGCCGTTGATGGTAATGCCTGGAAGGGCTTCCCCGGTCGCTTCAACTCTTACTGGCACTACTTTACTGTATTCAATGACACTGACATCCACTTCAACTTCCTGTGGTTCAATCTCTGCATTTTCCAGTTTCGTCAAATCTTCTGCTAATACACGAACGCGGGCGGGGGTTGTAAAAGATTTATTCACTCCCCGTTCACCGGAAACCGTTGCTTTCACAAAACTGATGGCATCGATCACACTTCTTGGCCCGGTCACTGTCACCGTTTCCGGATCAACAGACACGCTGTCGAGAATAAAGCCATCTGCCAGCATCCGGTCATTTATTTCCGGATCAATGCGGAATTCCTGCGACACCCGCTCTTCGATTACCACATTGACGAACGCCGGATCAACGCGGATGTTCAATTGCTCAGACAAATTTTCAGTTTGGATTGGCACCTGGTGCTCTCCTACCGGCAAGTTTCGCAAATCAACAAACAAAGTAAAATCTTCCAGTTGACGTGCAGTCTGTATAATACTGACTGGACCATTCAAATGCAAATCAGCTGTTTTTGGCACTCCGCTGACCATCAGGCTATTGTCGTGGTATACCTCAAGTTCAACATCTTCGATCACTTCCGAGGTCCGGCTGGTATCTGTTGTTCCCGCGGAATTATCTTCCGCCTTCACCGAAAAGAATAAAAGGAAGGCTAACAGCAGCGCCGTAATCCGTAAAAACCAGCGATTGTCCATCATCTTATCCATTCTTTTTCCCCCTCCAATTCCACCAGGAAGAAGCGACTTCCTGCTGCTCTGCACCAAACCAGATCCGGCGCAGCTTCACTTCGAAGTCTTCAAGTGATAAATTGCGGTGCAAATCGCCATTCGCTGTCAAGCTGATGGCGCCTGTTTCTTCCGACACGACAATGGTGATCGCGTCGGTCACTTCACTGATGCCGAGGGCTGCACGATGGCGCGTCCCGAGCTCTTTCGAAATGAACGGACTTTCAGACAGCGGCAAATAACAGGCTGCTGCGGCAATCCGGTTTTTTTGTACAATCACAGCCCCATCGTGCAGCGGTGTGTTCGGGATGAATAAATTGATCATCAGTTCAGACGTAAGATCCGAGTTCATCGGGATACCCGTTTCAATGTATTCGCTCAACCCGGTTTCGCGTTCGATTGACACCAATGCCCCAATTCGCCGCTTCGCCATATAGCTGACGGATTTGGACATCGCCTCGATCAGCCGGTTGCGTTCAGACTCTTCATTCAGCGTACTGCTGGAGAACAGCTTGCCGCGGCCGAGCTGCTCAAGTGCACGACGCAGTTCCGGCTGGAAAATGATGATGATGGCCAGAAAGCCCCATTCGAGCACCTGCTGCATGATCCAGCCTAAAGTCTCCAAATTGAGTGCTTGTGTCACGAGGCGCGCAATAATAATGACAAAGATCCCTTTCAGTAATTGAACGGCTTTCGTTCCCTTGATAACGGTGATCAATTTATAGATAACGAACCAAACTAATAAAATATCAATAATATTCCATAGAAGTTCGAGTGGTGTTTGGTCTGTTAAATTCTCCAAAAAAGGCATCTGCAACCCTCGCTTTTCTACATCTGCATATACAATTAGTATATCATAAGTGAATTGGGCTTGCCTTCATAGAAAAAACCCATCCTTTAGGAGAGGATAGGTTTTACTCTTTTATTTGGCTGCCATCTGTATCAAAAATAGCCGCTGCATCTTTGAAACCATTTTTTATGGTGTACCACAACCATTCGAATGCTTGATCAATTTCCTCTATTTCACCGGTAATAACGCCGCTCGATGCCATGTATTGGCCATTTACAATGGTAACGTCTCCCTGAAGCTCGCCTTCCACACGCAAATCTCCATTGCGCACCGTCAAGTCTCCAACCACTGTCTGTCCTTCAGGAACGATTACCGTTTGGCCTTCCACCACTAAATTCGGCTGCTTGGTAAAAGAAAAATGCTGATCATCGTTAAAGTTCGACATTAATGCCGCACTCATCAATAGGCAGAACAAGGCTGCAGCTGCCAGCATCGGATGTCTTCTGAACCAACGCTGGACGCCCGCACGCTGTCT
>JASLAI010000200.1 GCA_030147225.1 Planococcus sp. (in: firmicutes)
AGAGGAATAATCCGTTATCAGCAGATCAGAAGCTAAATAAAGATCGCGGATGTCTGGATAAAGCGATACATCATATACCATACCTTCATATGCTGAGAAATCAAAGTTTTCAGCAACCAAATAGTGCATGCGGGACAATAACACCCATTCATCGCCAAATTCTTTCTTCCAGTTTGCCAGATCAAACTGGAATTCAAACTTATACTTTCCTTTTTGATAGAACTCATTGTCTCTCCAAGTAGGTGCATACAGCATAACTTTTTTCTCTTCAGCAATTCCAAGATTTTTCTTAATCGTACTAATCAAGGTATCTGAGTGGTTCGTCAGTACATCATTGCGCGGATATCCTGATTCGATGACCTTACCATTATAATGGAAAGCACGCTTAAAAATCTCTGTCGAATACGAATTTGGAGAAATCAGGTAATCCCATTTCTCAGATTCCAGCATGAAGTTCTGTTTATAAGATTCTGTTTCAGTATTTGGCATATGAATTTCTTCAATATCCAGCCCCAATTTTTTTAATGGGGTGCCATGCCATGTTTGAAGGTAAACAGTTCCTGTGGGTTTTGGCATCCATCGCGGCAGCCTAACATTATTAACCCAGTACTCTGCTCTTGGAAATGTCCAGAACCACGGAATGGTGAATCTGCGGATATAGGGCACTTTAAATTCTTCAAATAAATTGATCGCACTTTTATCCACGCTCCATAGGAGTCTGTACTCAGGATAATGTTCTTTCATATATTCGTAGATGGCACGAGGATTGTCGCTGAACTGCTTTGCATGAAAGCTTTCAAACACCACTAACTTTCTCTTCTTTGGAAGTTTTCCAAGGATGACGAATACAACCCTAAAAATTCTTCTCGTATAGCTGCTATTTTTTAGGCCTTTAACTTTTTGGATCAAGCTCAAATTATTCACCTTACTTCTTTCTCGAAAAGTGGATTTGTCAGAATTCGACTTCATGTTAAAATAGAATTCTATCCCTGCTTATTTTATACTGAATTTCAGAGCAGCTTATGTATCTTCAAAATGCATCTTTTCCATTATAAAGACGTCTAATACCTCATACATGCCCATATTTTCAATAGCTATTACACATGATAACATATAAGATGGTATCATAGCATATTGTGAAAAAAATCGAAAATAAGCATTTTTGGAGTGAACATATATGAAGAAAGTAATAACTTATGGGACCTTTGACTTGATCCATCATGGCCATATAAACATTTTGAAACGGGCAAAAGAGAAAGGCGACTATTTGATTGTCGGCTTATCCTCTGATGAGTTCAATGCGATCAAAGGAAAGGCTGCCTATCATTCTTATGAAGAACGTAAGCTTATACTAGAATCTATCAAATACGTTGATGAAGTGATTCCTGAACAACACTGGGGCCAAAAAGTGGCGGATATCCAAAGCAATAATGTTGATTTATTTATAATGGGTTCTGACTGGGAAGGCAAATTCGATGAACTGATGGACTACTGTGAAGTTCTTTATTTGCCGCGCACAGAAGGTATTTCGACTACAAAAATCAAAACAGACCTTTATAATAACCAATGATAAAAGAATGTGGAATCTCCATCTATCTTTTCTTATTTAGGATCTTATTTGCCTTGTTCAAACTTCTGCCCATAAAAAATAAAACGGTCTTTCTATCATCATTTGGCGACAATGCTTTTTTTATCGCGAAAGAGTTGTCTAAAGCCAAGCAGCATCAAATCATCTTCATCAATCAAGCCAAATGCAAAATCGATTTTACAGCTATTCCTACAGATAACAAGAAAATTTACAGCTTTGAAACGTCTAATATAGCAGACACCTTTTTATCCATCTATCATTTGGCTACTTCGAAATATGTCTTTGTAGACAATTATGCAGGTGCCCTTTCTGTTATAAAATTCCGAAAAGAAGTGAAATGTATTCAATTATGGCATGCGGCTGGAGCAATCAAGAAATTTGGCTGGAGCGACCCTGAAACTTCTGCAAGAAGCGAAAGAGCAAAATTGAGATTTCAGCAGGTATATGATCGCTTTCAATTTATTCCTGTCGGGTCTCAACAAATGGCAGACATTTTTTCTGAATCTTTTCATGTTGATCAAAGTCATTTCATTTACACTGGGGTTCCTCAAACAGATTTTTACTTTGACTCTACTGCAAAAGAAAAAGCCAATGCCAAATTGAGAGAACTTTATCCAGTCATAGACGGAAAAAATATTATCTTATACGCACCTACTTTCCGTAAAAGCTCATTACATAGCATGAAAGTGAAGTTAGACATTGCAGAATTCCTGAACAAATTGGATGATGACTACGTTCTATTGATAAGGCTTCATCCTTCTGTTCAAGAAGTCACTAATCTCCTTAAACATCCACGGGTTTTGCTGGTCAATGACTATCCACATCTTAATGATTTGCTGATTGTCAGTGATATATTAATCACTGATTATTCGTCCATTCCGGTAGAGTTTTCATTGCTCGGAAAAAAAATGATTTTCTTTGCCTACGATCTTGTAGATTATGGCAAAACCCAAGGGATTTGGGCAAAAAACAGCCTCTATTTCCCTGGTCCCATTGTAAATACTACAAGCGAAGTAATAGAACATATATTAGATCCTGCAATTGACCATAAAAAAATTGATACGTTCCGGAAACACTGGAATACGTATTCTACTGGCCAAAGCACAAGCCAACTTATTACTGTCATCTACAACCCAAAAGACTTATAAAAGTTAAGCCAGCAAACCTGTCTAAAGGATGCTGGCTTTTTTCTGGTGTTTACTAGTGAGAGTTCCCGAGTTAAACAAGTTAATTATTTTCTTAATTTTCAGTTTTTTATAGTGAAAATTGCTTATAAGCATGGTATAATAGGTGTATAAAATTTACGTAGCTCTTAACCTCTGTTAGTTCACGTTAAAGTCCCTCCCCTGTATACATACGCTGGCTTGGCTCAGCGCACTAACTAAGGGGTGAGAAAAATGCTTTTTAAATGGATTAAAGTTTCAGCAGCTATTTTGTTAGCCTTGTTTACCGTATTTTCTTTCTCTAGCCAGTCACAGGCAGCAAGCTCCACATACATTACAAAAGGCAATACGACCAGCAAAGTAGTTGCCCTCACTTTCGACGACGGTTCAGATGGTACGAACATCAACAAAATTCTAGATGTTCTATCCGCAAATAATGTGAAAGCTACGTTCTTTTTAACTGGTTCAGGAGCAAAAAACCATCCTTCCTGGATTAAGAACATTTCAAACAAAGGCCACCAGCTGGGAAACCATTCATACTCCCATCCTGACTTTGTGAAATTGAGCGCAGCAAAAATAAAATCTGAACTTGATACTACAGAAGCAACCATCAAGAATATAACAGGAAAATCGACCAAGCCAATTTTCAGAGCACCATTCGGTTCTTCCAATGCATCCGTTCTTAAAGCTGTTGGCGACGCAGGATACACCCATACCATACAGTGGAACATTGACACTGTTGACTGGAAAGGCGTTTCCTCCACCCAGATCACCAATAAGGTTATGAACAATATTGTACCGGGATCAATCATTTTAATGCACACCGGCGCAGGAGCATCTGGAACTCCAGGTGCATTGCCGGGTATGATCAGCAAATTGAAAGCACAAGGCTACAAATTCGTTACTGTCTCCGAATTATTGAAATTGCCTGCAGCACCCGTAAGCGGAACCAAGTATACCGTGAAAGCGGGAGACACACTCTATAGCATCGCGAAAAAATACAATGTAACTGTATCCGCATTGGCTAAAGCCAATAATATTACCAATTACAATTTGATCCGTGTCGGCCAGGTATTGACGATTCCTGGAAAACCTACTGCACCCCCTCCTGCCGTTTCCGTTAAATATACCGTTAAAGCAGGAGATACTTTGTACAGCATTGCACGCACCTATAACACTACCGTTGCCAAAATCGCAGCTGCCAACAAAATTTCCAACGTCAACTCGATTCGTGTCGGACAAGTGCTGATAATTCCCAGATAGCCGGTAAGTCGAAAGCAAAAAATCAGAGATGCACTTAACTCCATATAAAAAAGAGCTGAAAGTCAATTTCAGCTCTTTTTTATATGGCTTTGGGCCTGTAAAGAAATCTGCGATACAACTTAAAAATCATGTACCCCATACTAAGCAAGAAAAGAATGGCCAAAATTGGAGCGATAAATATCAAAATAGGCACAAGTATTGCCGTTGCATCTTCTGCTGCAGAAACGGCGGGGCTCAACAAAGCAGTTTCACTAACCCCTTTAACGGCTGTAATTGTCGCATGTGAAGTAGTAGCTACCCCTCCTCCACCGATGATAGCAATACTCCATTCCAAAAAAGGACTCATGTCTCCAATAAAAGAGGCGGTCAGCAGAATACCAGCCAATGCGGCAATAGGCGTCGCAATCATTTTCATAAACGAACCTACAGCCGGAATGTAATTAACTGCGACTTCAAAAAGGGTCGCAGCGGCAAATGCGATGATCGCTGGAGTGCTGCCAATCCAGCTAAATCCTTCTGAAAGCGTCAGCCAATCTAAATGGACAAACACCCCTGTAATTAACAAAGGGGTAAAAATCCTAAAACCCACTGTTGCACTTAATGCCAACCCGATGCATATTGCAAGAATGGTTTCCATCATGTTGACCTCCAATGTCTTCTTTTTCTAACGGTATACAGAAATACACATTCCGCTGACGGTTAGGCGCTTCCATCTACTACAGTCCTATAACCCACGCTGTCTTTTTTCCTCACGTAAAATTTTTTCAAAGAGTTTTAATAAAGGTTCTTTGAGCTCAGGACGCTTTAAGGCAAAGTCTATCGTTGTTTCAATAAAACCGTATTTCTCTCCCACATCATATCTGCGCCCTTCAAACTCAAAGGCAAACACTTTCTGTATTTCGTTTAATTTCTGGATAGAATCCGTGAGTTGAATTTCTCCACCCGCACCAAGTCGATGTTCACCTAAAAATCCGAAAATTTCAGGCGTCAAAATATAGCGTCCCATAATAGCGTAATTGGAAGGCGCGGTCCCCATTGCCGGCTTCTCAACAAAATTTCTTACTTTCATCAATTGACCATCCATCGATATCGGATCAATGATTCCATATCGATAAGTCTCTTCTCTTGGTACCTGCTGAACTCCAATAATGGATTTTCCGATTTTTTCAAACTGATTAATCAACTGAGCCAGACATGGTTGCTCATTGACTACAATGTCATCCCCCAATAACACCGCAAAAGCTTCATCACCGATAAAGTTGCGGGCCGACCAGATGGCATGTCCCAACCCAAGCGGATGCTTCTGCCGTATATAATGGATTTCCAGCTTCGAAGTTTCCAGGACCGTCTGCAGCATCTCTAACTTTCCTTTTTCCAGCAAAGCAGCTTCCAATTCATGTGCATGGTCAAAATGATCTTCGATTGCCCGTTTCCCTTTTCCCGTAACGATAATAATGCTTTCAATTCCAGAGGCTATGGCTTCTTCCACAATGTATTGGATGGTTGGCTTGTCCACAATTGGCAGCATTTCTTTCGGCATGGCTTTAGTGGCCGGCAAAAAACGTGTTCCAAGTCCTGCAGCTGGAATAATGGCTTTTCTAACGGACATCGAAAGAACCTCCTTTTGTATAGGCTCTACTATTTCTTCCATCATACCATTTTAAAAAAATTTCAGAACCTTCTACCCCATTTTTATGGTGAAGAAAAGCCAAATTACCCTGCTTATAAAATTCAATGGCTTGATGATGAAATGCTCGATTCATAAATCTTTTTCATTTCCCTTTAAAATTCAAGTTATATGAATATAAATACCTATATTAATAATTATTAACCAAGACTATAATATTCTAGATATTCCATTTATTATACTCAGGAGGAAAAGAATGAAACGTTTAGCCGTATTTTTGTTAGTTTTAGGATTCGCCCTCAGTGCAATGCCGTTCTCAGCATTTGCCATTAAATCGGACGATGCAAAATTCGACCAGTTTTTAACGGAGATCAAGTGGGAAAAACAAGCTTATCTTGACTATTTAAAGAGTAAAGACTGGTCATTAGACGATTTTGATACAGTTGATGAGCTAGGTACACCATTAACTGAAAAAGGCGTTCAAGCTCTAGCTAGCAAGCATAACTTGACACGTACAGAAGTAAATCAAGTACTTTATGAATACGGTGACCTTGAGTACGGACAAGATGTTCTGGATGGCGTCTACCTGATTTTCATGGAAGATCTTGAATACTACATCGAATTCTATTTAGAAGATTTTGTAGGAACACCAATCGATGATGTCAATCTAAAAGAACTTATGGATGAGTATGGATTTGCTTCAGAGAAAGAGCTCGAGTCATTTTTGCAGGATTACGACGACTCCCTTTCATACTATGAATACATTGAAGATTTAGAGTCAAGCCTTCTTTTCTATCAAGAGATGGGTGAATACGATATTGAAATCGATGGTCTTTTCACTGAACTGGGTTTGACTGAAGAAGAAATTGAGAGATTGATCGCCCATTTGGAAACACTGGATTACGAAGACCCAGCTTTCGAACAACAATTGACACAATTAAGCGACCGCATGATGGCGATCGGTGATTTCGAAACTGCTGACGAACTGACTGCCGAGCAAATTGCTGAACTTATGGATATTTACAACGATCTGATTGACTTGTTTGAGATTAAAACACTTTATTTCTTTGTAAAAGACGGCCAGAAAACACCTGTTTCATTAGCCACTCTTATGACGCTTGAATCAACTGAAGGTGCCGATCTTCTAATTGAAATCTACAACCTGAAAGATGTATTCCTAGCTGACATTCTTTTAACTGCTGAAATGTTCGGTTCTGACTTGATTGTAGACACAGGCAATAGCTTGGATACAGTAGAAAAAGTCATTACAGCTCCTGTAGTAGAAAAACCGGCTAGAATTACGCCAACTGCTCCAAGCAATCAAACTTCTCCAACTACTACTCAGACTGTAACAGGTGGTAAATTACCGGCTACAGCTTCTGATTTTGCAACAAATGCGATTTTCGGATTAGTTTTGCTTGTAGCTGGTATTGTTCTATTCCGTCGTTTACGAGCTGAAGAAAACTAATGATGAAAAATAATATTAAAAAAAGAAGAAGCAAAAAACCGCTTCTTCTTTCTTTATCTATTGTCCTTATCTTGTCCGGCCTATGGTTCAGTACTACCAGCACAGCAACTTTCTTAAAAGGCTATATGCTTTATAAAACGGGCAATGTTGAAGCAAAAGACTTTAGCAATAAGCACGAGATTCCGTCATCGTCCATTGAAATTGCTGAGAATACGGAAACTGTTGAGAATACG
>JASLAI010000235.1 GCA_030147225.1 Planococcus sp. (in: firmicutes)
CATTACACAATTTATTTTTATTGGTTTCATGGCCGATCACGGTAATAACCCCTTTAAAATGAGCCCTTTTTTCGGTTACGTTCAGCGCCGTCTAGCATCCGGAAATGTTCCATATACTTATATACGCAATGGCATGTACTCGGACCCCTTGCCGCCTTACCTCCCGGAACTGGCCAAGTGGGGACAACTGCTCTACCCAGTAGCAGATCAGCGTATTTCTTTTATTTCCAGAAAAGATTTAGCTAAAGCGATCGTGCAAATTGCACTTAGAGAAGATTTACACAATAGCGAATACACGTTGACTGGCCCAAAATCTTGGTCAATGGATGAACTTGCTGAATTATTGAGCGAGATTAGCAGAAAGACTATCGTTTATGAGCCTCTCAGCAATCAGCAATTTGCTGAACTTTACGATGAACCAAAAGGTTTTGGCCCTGTACTCGTTTCCTTATATGAAGCTGCTGCAAAGGGTTTGATGGAGGAAGTGACAGGGGACTTTGAGCGCATAACGGGAGAACAAGCAGAAGATCTTTCAACTTATATTGAACGGGAATACCAGAAACTTCTCTAATTCCAGTAAAAAAAGACCGAATAGCCAAAGATAGTGACCCCAACAGTTAGATTATGAACTCTAACTTTATGGGGTCACTACCTATTTCCGGTCTATTTGTTGCATTTTGGGTTACTCAATCAAAATCTGATGACCTTCCTCTTTTTTCTTATCTTCTTTAGATTTAGGGACCTGCAGGGTTAATACTCCGTCTTTAAAAGATCCGGAAATCTCATTTTGTACCACTTCTCCAACATAGAAGCTTCGCTTGAATGAACCATACGAACGTTCTTTCCGAATATAATGGCCATCATTTTCTGTTACTTCTTTGTTTTCTTCTTTCTTGCCTTGAAGCTGAAGATAGCCGTCTTTGTATTCCACTGAAATGTCCTCTTTTGAAAATCCAGGAAGATCCACTTCTACTTTATAATGATCGGCGGCGTCTTTAATATCTACCGAAGGATAATTCGCTTCTTTAAAGAAACGGTCGAAAACGTCCACCTCAAAGCTGCTGTCAAACAGGCTCGGGAAAAAATCATCCCTTTTTCTTGGTAAAAGTCTCATTTTTAAACTCTCCTTTCAGATTTCTCCGCAGTAGAATTTTAATTAACTTCTTCCCAAAAATCCGCTGTACGTTAACTCATACAACCGATGCCCTCTCTTACACGGCCTATCCCTCCCTCAACTTCTGTTAAAGCAAGTGTGAGTAAACACTTTTCTACTAATAATTATAAAAATTAATGGTACTTTGTCAATTGAGAAATCTTGTATATGCTGAAATTCTGATTTTTGACTTCCCATGTAGTTGTGCAATGCATTATAGTGGATTATTGCATTCGATTGTTAAAAATAAACCGCCATAATTAGAAGATACTTTCTGTATATCCAAGCCTGATTGCTCTACCAAACCAAGTGTGTCCCGGTTCAAATGGCAGCCATCACAAATTTTTCTCCATATTGGTGTTAAAGCTTCCTGAGTGTGCCCTAAAATTTTCTGATTCATTTTAACATGCTCAAACAAAAGAATTTTTGCACCCGGTCTGCTGACTCGGCAAATCTCCTGCATTGCTCGGATCGGATCTGGAATGGTGCAAAACACCAAAGTTGCCACTACCGAATCGAAAGTATTATCTGTAAAGGGAAGCTCCTCCGCTATGGCTCGGTAGGTATAAATCGGTATAGGGGATTTTTTGATCTGGCTTGCTGCCTGTTTACTCATTGCAGGATTCGGCTCGATGGCATCAACCCGTTCAACGTTTCTATAATAACGAAAGTTTGCTCCGGTACCAAAACCAATCTCTAACACCCTGCCTTGCGCTCTGCGAATAAGATCCGCACGAACTTTCTCAAGTTGTGTTTTTTCCAATGGCCTCATTGCCTTATCATATACTTTGGGGAACCAACTAGACAAAATGACTCAGCTCCTATTCTTTACTGCTGTTTAGTTTTAAATTCGATGTTTCTTCCCTAATTTCCTTGTTGCTTTCTGAATAGCTGCTTCAGCATGAAGTTCCAACACATAAACACCGAGTCACTCATATAAAAAAGACGGCACCTCAGCTTACAAGGCGACCGTCTTAACTAATTATTTTTTGGTATTATCTACAAATGGACCATATTCTCTGCGCTGCTGCTGAACAGAAAGCCATTTTAAAGTAGTAAACTCTTCAAGAACCCATTCGCCGTTAAAGCGGCCGAGACCTGAATCTTTTTCGCCTCCAAATGGCATATGCGCCTCGTCATTGACCGGTTGATCATTGACGTGAATCATTCCTGTTTCGATTTGGTGAGCAATATTCGTACCATGTTCAATATTCGCAGAATGCACGGCTCCGCTCAAACCGAATGGATAGGCGTTCGCCATTCTAATTACTTCTTCATCGCTTTCGAAAGGAATCAAAATCGCTACCGGTCCAAAGATTTCATTTTCTGCAAGCGGCATCTCATTAGAAACCCCCGTCAGAACAGTTGGTTCCAGTACATTGCCATCGGCATTGCCGCCGAGTCTCACTTCCGCGCCTTGTTCGACGCTGGCATCAATATCTTTGAGAATCCGGTCAACTTGATCACGGTTGATCAGCGGTCCTACCTGAGTATCCTGTTCAGCTGGGTTGCCGAACTTCAATTTGCCAGCACGGGCGATAAACTGCTCTGCGAACTCATCATAAATATTTTTATGGACAAAAATACGATTGATTGCCATACAAATTTGACCCTGGTGATAAAACTTGCCGAACAATGCAGAGTCAACAGCCTGATCTACATTGGCATCCTCCAGTACGATAAAGTTATTGTTGCCGCCCAGTTCCAATGCCGTTTTTTTCAATGCGCCACCGGCCAACTCACCAATTCGTTTTCCGACTGGCGTCGATCCTGTAAATGAAATCAACCGCGGTGTTGGATGTGTGACAATGTCATCCCCAATTTCAGAACCCCTGCCGACTACTACGTTGAGCAGGCCCTTTGGTAGTCCAGCAGCTTCAAAAATGCTTGCAAACAACAGCCCGCCGGTAACCGGCGTATCGGTTGCAGGCTTAATGACCACTGCGTTGCCTGTTGCGAGTGCCGG
>JASLAI010000258.1 GCA_030147225.1 Planococcus sp. (in: firmicutes)
CAGAAATTAAGCAGCACTTTTTGTCCCTCATAATCCGACAATGCTACCTCTTCACCATCTAAGGTAGTTAACTGAAAATCAGGAGCCTTTTCTCCTTTAGCCAAACCTTCAGCTGTTGGGAGAAAATCCACGTCACTGCCAAGAGCCATATTATCGAGCGCTTTAGAATCCGCCATATTATTTTTCACGGCACCTATTATGACGAGTGTAATCATAACAGCAAGTATCAACAAGCCGAGTATTTTTTTAGGCATCTGTTATCCACTCCATTCAACCTTCATCATACGATAAATGAGACTGTTTGTTCCACTATGTTTCTTAAAAAATGTGACAGAATAACGGGAGTCTAAAAAAACAGCCGGCACTATTGGCCGACTGTCTAAAACTTATAATGAAACATAGCTGGCTGGATTTACTGCATTTGTTCGTCCGCCGTTCCAAGGACCTACGTGTATTTCAAAATGAAGATGGTCACCGAATGAACGTCCGGTATTCCCCATTCCTCCAATATTTTGTCCTTGTGATACTTCTTGGCCGACTGATACACCAATTGAATTCAAGTGTGCATATACAGTTGCGTGTGTTTGACCGTTAATGGAATGGGTAATAATAACCACATTACCATAGCCTCCCATAGATCCTGCATAAGAGACAAAGCCATTCGCTGCTGCTACAATCGCCGTGCCTTTGCTGTTGGCAATATCTACGCCCTGGTGGAACTCTTGTCCAGAACCAATATCGCGCCACCCGAATTTAGAAGTGTAACGGCCCGCCGCTGGACGAATAAACCCAGAGCTTGCATTGACTGAGACTGCTGGTTCAGGTGCACTATATGCCGGAGCCGGTGTTGGCGCCGGGACAGGAGCCGGAGCCGGTGCAGGTATGCTTGATGCAGCTGGAGTGCTTGATGCAACAGGGGCACTTGAGGCTTCAGAACTGCTCGCCGCTTTTTGCGCTGCCGCTTTGTCAGCAGCTACTTTCTCTGCTGCTGCACGTTCAGCTGCCGCACGTTCTGCAGCTACACGCTCTGCTGCTGCTTTTTCCGCAGCTGCCTTTTGTGCAGCTGCACGTTCTGCAGCTAATTTGCGCAGACGCTCTTCTTCAGCTTTTCTTGCCAATTCTGCAAGACGGGCTTGTTCGTTGGCAATTTTCGTTTCCAGTTGCGCACTTACATCTATCGCTTCATCACGCTGTTGGACAAGTGTGGTTTTTTCTTTTGCCAGGCGTTCCTGTTCTGCTTTCAGATCTTTTACAAGTCCGGACTGTTTAGCTTTTTGCGTGTCCAATGAGGATTTAAGGTCGACAAGTTCTGCACGGCGTTCTTCCTGCTGAGCAAGTTTTGTTTCAACTTGCGCCTTTTGTTCACCTAACAGTTTCTTGTCTTCTGCTTGTTCATTCATAATTTCACGATCTGCATCAATCAAAGTGTTTACTGCCGAAAAACGGTCAATAAAGTCAACAAAACTATTGGCACCCAGTAATACGTCTATGTAATCCACAGAGCCGCCGCTCAGTTGAATGGCACGTGCACGTTCCTGAAGCAACTCTGTGCGTTCAGCAATTTTTCTTTCCAATTCTTCTATAGATTTCTTCAGTTCATCGATTTCGACGATTGTCTGATCGATTTCTCCTTGGACACCATTAATTTTAGCTTGGGTTTCCTGCATCTGGTTTTCCAATTCCTGGATTTTAGACATAATGCTCTCAAGCGTTGATTGGTTTTGGTTTATTTCCATGGATTTTTCACTTATGCCAGAATTTAATTCATTTTGTTTTTGTTCTGTTTTTTGCTGTTCTTGCTGTAATTCACTTAATGTATCAGCATTTGCGGTAGGCATCAACAAAGTTAGTGCTAATACAGATGATACACCAGTCAACATCCATTTCGAATTCAAGTTCGTGATCCCCTTTCGGCTTTACGCTCCTTTTCTGTCTATGTACATTTGTTCTATTTAATATTGCCGGCCTGAAGTATCTCTATCGTACCCACAGGCCGGAAAAAAATCTATATTAAACGCGTAAAAATTTTCTAATTGACATAAAGCTTCCCCATATACCGATAAATACGCCCATCATTAAGATCAAGGCACTTACCTGATAGATGAATGGAGTGAATTCCAAAAGCTGGAACAGTTCTCCACTCAAACGAGGTTGTGCAAATTCGGTAACTTTGCTGTAAAGCAACGCAACCAGGCCAATCGGAATGATAGAGCCCATAATTCCAAGCCACATGCCTTCCAGAATAAATGGGATGCGGACAAACCAGTTTGTGGCACCTACTAATTTCATGATTTCGATTTCGTGGCGTCTTGCCACAATCGTAATACGAATCGTATTTGAAATCAGGAACATAGCTGTAAACAATAACGCCAAGATCAAGATCAAGCCTACATTTCTTCCGGCATTAAGGAAGTTAAAGAGCTTCTCTATTTTGCCTTCTCCGTATTTTACATCTTCTATATTTTCCAGAGCAGCAATATCAGTGGCTATTTTTTCAGTTTGCTGCGGTTCAACTGCTTTCACATAAAAAACATCGAACAATGGATTGCTTTGTTCGAATAAGCTCAATTCATCTCCAAAATCAAGGACCAAGTCGGTCAGTTCTTCTTCTTTTGTGGAAAAATTGGTGGATTCGACACCTGGCATTTCAATAATTTGAGACTCCAGATTCTGAATCGTTTCTTCTGTAGCATCCAATGAAACGAATACTTTGATTTCGACATCGTTCTCAAGATCATCCGCTACTTTGTTCAAGTTCATCATAATGAGAACAAATACACCGACTAGCAGTAGAGTTACGGTAACTGCACTGACAGATGCGAATGTCATCCAGCTATTGCGTCCGATACTTTTAAAACTTTCTTTAAAATGGCGGATTAATGTTCTAGCCTTCATAGCCGTAGTCACCTCCAGCTACATCACGGACAATTAAACCGCCTTCTATTGCGATTACGCGGTGTCTCCGCGTGTTAACGATTTGTTGATTGTGGGTAGCCATGATGATAGTCGTACCCGCTTTATTGATCCGCTCAAACAAGTCCATGATGTCCCAAGCAGTGTCTGGATCCAGATTTCCTGTTGGTTCATCCGCTATCATCACTTTCGGCATGTTAACGATCGACCGAGCAATGGATACGCGTTGCTGTTCTCCCCCGGATAATTCAGTTGGAACCATTTTTGCTTTGTGCTTAAGTCCCACCAAGTCCAGTACTTCCATAACCCGCTTTTTAATCGCTGCGGGTCTTTCTTCAATTACTTCCAGCGCAAAAGCTACATTATCATAGACATTCAGCTTATTCAGCAATTTGAAATCCTGAAACACGACACCGATCTGACGGCGCAGCATCGGAACTTTGCGATTCTTTAAAGTTGCTATATCTATATCATCCACGAACATTTGGCCAGAGGATGGACGTTCTTCCCGATACATCATTTTAATAAAGGTTGATTTTCCTGCTCCACTCGGGCCTACGATATAAACGAATTCCCCTTGTTCGATTTCAACGTTGAGACCGTTCAAAGCAACAATTCCATTCGGATATTTTTTGTAGACGTTCTTCATTTGAATCATTTTATTACCCACCTATAGTAATCGGCTTTCGCCAAAATTATTTCCAGAGAATTTTGCAGCAAACTCATTATAACACCTTAAACATTTATTTTTATTACATTTCTGTATCATTTGGAATTCAATCTGAATAGTCTGAACTATATAAAAAGTTGAAATCCTAACTATCAATAACATAAATAATATACTAAATATTCCTTTTATTGAACAAATGAATACTAAAATATGCTTTTATATGACAAAAAAAATAAAC
>JASLAI010000290.1 GCA_030147225.1 Planococcus sp. (in: firmicutes)
ATGAGTAATCTATATTATGGATTTTCCTTCAGCAATCAGCCGTTTCATTATTTGAATCAATTCCGTGATTTCCTGAGGCGTCAATGAAGCTGTCGGCTCATCAAAAATTAAAATCTCAGCTCCACGGTACAAGGTCTTCAAGATTTCTACACGCTGCTGCATCCCAACCGAAATATCTTCGATGATGGCATAAGGATCAACATTTAAGCCGTATTGTTCGGACAAAGCCTGAACTTTTTTAGCCGCGTCTTTTTTATTGGTAATACCGTATTTTGTTGGCTCGCTTCCCAAAATAATGTTCTCGGTGACAGAAAAGTTTTCAACCAGCATAAAATGCTGATGGACCATTCCGATTCCAAGATCATTGGCGACATTAGGGTTGGCAATATCAACTTTTTTTCCACGAACTCGGATCTCTCCGCCTTCCGGTTGGTACAAACCGAACAGAACGTTCATCAAAGTTGATTTCCCTGCCCCATTTTCCCCTAATAATGCATGAATTTCTCCCTTTTGCAGTTGCAGCGTAATATTGTCATTGGCGACAAATGTACCGAACTCTTTACGGATATTCAGCATTTCGATTACATACTCCACTGTTGTCACTCCCCCAAAAACTACTAGCTTTTTTGTTGATTTATTAATTAATACAGGAAAGGCTTCCGGTCTCAAAAGCCTTTCATCTATTAATTTCCAGTTTATAGACAAAAAAAATCATAAAGACCGGTTGAACCGGTCTTTATGATGACCGTGCTGCTAATTAACTTTTACTCTACTGTTTCTGGAACGGTAATTTCGCCATCCACAACTTGTTGCTTGTATTCTTCGATTTGCGCCATTTTATCTTCAGGAATTGCTCCACGTGAATCTGCAAGAGCTACACCTTCATCAGACAAACCATAAGTGATGGTTTCGCCGCCTGGGAAGTCGCCTGCCATTGCTTGTTCAGAGATGTTTTTCACAGCCGTATCTACACGCTTCAAAACAGAAGTTAAAGTAACATTCGCATCGCCAGTCTGGCCTTCGTCGTATTGGTCAGCATCTACGCCGATAACCCAGATATTTGCTTCTGGATCTGCTTCTTTACGTTCTTTTGCTTCAGTGAATACTCCGTTGCCTGTACCGCCTGCAGCATGGAAAATGATATCCGCACCTGCAGAGTACATGCGGTTCGCAGTTGTTTTACCTAATTCCGCTTTATCAAAAGCACCTGTGTATTGAACATCGACTTCGATTGAATCGTCTACAGTCGCAACTCCTTCAAGGAATCCCGCTTCAAAACGCTCAATTACCGGAATTTCCATTCCGCCAACAAATCCGATTTTGTTAGTTTCTGTCATAAGAGCCGCTGCTACGCCCGCAAGGAATGCACCTTCTTGTTCTTTGAACAGAACACTGGCAACATTTGGTGCGTCAACAACCGCATCAATAATCGCAATTTGAGCTTCAGGCTGCTGTTCAGCGATTTCCGCTACGGCACCTTCCATTAAGAAGCCGATACCGAATACCACATCAAAGTCACGTCGGATCAAGTTGTTTAAGTTCGTGTTGTAATCCGCATCTGATGTAGATTGAAGGTAATCAAAGCCGCCATCGCCCTTTTTAAGGCCATTTTCTTCACCAAATTGCTGGATTCCTTCCCAAGCAGATTGGTTGAAGGATTTATCATCCACACCCCCGACATCTGTAACCATGGCAACAGAGAAATCAGAAGTTTCTTCTGTACCTTCTCCTCCGCCTGTTTCGCCGGTTGAGGCATCTTCTTCGCTTCCGCAAGCAGCAAGCATAGTACCAGCAGCAAGCATCAATGATAAACCTAGACCAAATTTACGTTTTGTCAATGTAATAACCCCCAAGGTTTTTTTGATATTAGCAGGAATTTGATGTTTTACACGCGTTTGCGAACCACATGAAAGCTGAATTTATCAGCTCTAAAATAATTCTTTGAATAAAGCACCAATCGATCGTCTTCATCGTAATGGAGCTGTTTTAATACCAGTAATGCTGTTTCCGGTTCGCATTCTAGGATTGGAGAAGCGTCTTCATGGTAACCGGTCGGATCGATAAATGTCACCGCATAGGATATATGAATGTCCCCTGATTCTTCAATCGCTGTAAAAATGGAACTTTCAGTGCGTCCCAAAAAATCTGCAGGCAAATACTCCGAAGGAACCTTATCGATACAATAAACGACAGGCTCTCCGTTTGCCGTACGAACGCGTTCAATAGTTATGACAGTCTCATCGCCAGTGCAATGAAAGCGTTTTATATCCTCCTCAGACGAAAGGCTTTCCGACGTGCTCAAATAGATGGCGCCGGGTTCCATTCCTGCCTGACGGATCATGTCAGAAACACTCGTCAATTGCTCAATACCCGATGAAAACAACGGTTTTGAATTGACGAATGTTCCAACTCCGTGGCGTCTGACGATAATATTATCCTCTTCCAGCAGCCGAAGCGCTTCTCGCAAAGTCGCGCGGCTGACTCCCAGTGTCTTTGATAACTCGAATTCGGACGGCAACTTCTCTTTTTCTTTGTAGACGCCCGCAGCAATATCCTGCTTCATTCGATCAATCACTTGAAGATACAAAGCACGATGATCCGATTTTATTGTCATACGATTCACCACCCATGACAGAGATCAGACATCTGATGTAAAACATTCCTACTAATCAAAATTACTATACCACTTATTAGAAATGAAATAAATAGCAATTTGTCGAATTTAGCGAATTTTCGCTTCTTCATTTTCTAAAATACTAATCATTTTGTCACAAAAAAACCTTTAATGCTCAATATTCATCCTGCTTTGGAACTAAGACAGTCCGTGGTTTACTGCCTTCATAAGGTCCTACTACTCCACGCTGTTCCATTTGATCTATGATCCGGGCAGCCCGGGAATAGCCGACACGGAAGCGGCGCTGCAGCATCGAAACGGATGCCGTCTGCATTTCTGTGACCAATTGAACAG
>JASLAI010000300.1 GCA_030147225.1 Planococcus sp. (in: firmicutes)
GAAAATGGGTTTGTCCCGATACAAAAGATAGGAACCGATAACCCGGAAATTTAAAAAGGCGGGTGGATTTTATGGGGAAAAAAGTAACTAAAGCAATTATTCCAGCAGCTGGATTGGGTACTCGCTTTCTGCCGGTAACAAAAGCTATGCCAAAAGAAATGCTGCCGATCGTAGACAAACCGACAATTCAGTACATCGTAGAAGAAGCAATCGCTTCAGGCATCGAAGACATCATCATTGTTACCGGAAAAGGAAAGCGGGCGATTGAAGATCATTTTGATAAGAACTTCGAACTTGAAGACAATCTGTTTAGAAAGGGCAAGTTCGAACTACTTGAAAAAGTCCAGCATACTTCTAATGTAGAAATCCATTATATCCGCCAAAAAGAGCCAAAGGGCTTAGGTCACGCAGTCTGGAGTGCACGCAAGTTTATCGGAAATGAACCTTTTGCAGTGCTTTTAGGGGACGACATTGTGAAAGCTGAAAAGCCGTGCTTAAAACAATTGATTGATCAGTATGACAAAATGCAATCTTCCATTATTGGTGTTCAACAGGTTCCTGATCATGAAACGCACAGGTACGGCATTATCGATCCAAGTGCAGTTGATGGACGCTGTTATCAGGTCAGTAATTTTGTGGAAAAACCGAAGCCAGGAACAGCTCCTTCGAATCTCGCGATAATGGGCCGGTATATTCTGGATCCCGATATCTTTGATTTCCTGGGGATGCAGAGTGCGGGAGCTGGTGGGGAAATTCAATTGACAGATGCTATCCAAAAACTTAATGAAGTAAAGAGCGTCTATGCTTACGACTTTGAAGGCAAACGCTACGATGTGGGCGAAATGCTCGGCTTCCTGCGGACAACTATTGAATTCGCTTTGGACAGCCCGGAGTTCGGAAAAGATGTAGAAGGCATCATCAAGGAATTGATGGCTGAAAAATCAGCTGCACCATTATTTTAATTTGGGGGCTTCTGTATGAATATAGCGGTAATCGGTACTGGATATGTCGGATTGGTAACGGGGGTGAGTTTGTCTGAAATTGGCCATCAGGTAATTTGTGTAGATGTCAACGAGGACAAAGTTGCAAAGATGAAGCAAGGAATATCTCCAATCTATGAACCCGGCCTCAGTGAATTAATGACGAAGAATCTTAAGGAACAGCGCTTGGATTTCACCACTATCCATCAAAAAGGGCTCCAGCAGGCGGATGTAATTTATATTGCGGTCGGAACACCGGAAAAGAAAGATGGTTCGGCTGATTTGTCCTTTATTTCACAAGCGGCACAGGATATTGCAGAAAATATCGAACGCAATGTCATTGTTGTCACGAAAAGTACAGTTCCTGTCGGCACAAACGCCATGATCAAAGAAATCATCCAAGCTCATTTAGTGCACAATGTGCAGGTTGAAATCGTCTCGAATCCTGAATTTTTAAAAGAAGGTTCTGCTATTTATGACTCATTCCATGGAGATCGAATTGTTATTGGGGCAGACAGTGAGTACGCATTTAGCATAATTGAAAAGATCAATGAACCATTTGGTGTTCCTATTTTTAAAACGGATATTAAAAGTGCTGAGATGATCAAGTATGCGTCAAATGCATTTTTAGCGACAAAAATCAGCTTCATTAATGAAATTTCCAATATATGTGAGCTGTTGGGAGCGAATATAGAAAACGTATCTACAGGGATGGGTATGGACCAACGAATTGGCAGCCAATTCCTAAAAGCGGGAATTGGCTATGGCGGATCTTGTTTTCCAAAAGATACGAAAGCCTTGATACAAATTGCGGGGAATGTCCAATATGAGTTTGAATTGCTGAAGGGCGTAGTCAATGTCAATAAAAAGCAGCAAGGGATACTGATCAGCAAATTGAACGACTGCCTTCCTGAAATTTCAGGTAAAAAAATTGCTGTATTGGGTCTTGCTTTCAAACCAAATACAGACGATATGCGGGAATCCGCATCTATCCTGATTACCGAAGAATTGATTAAGCAAGGGGCAGAAGTGATTGCATATGATCCGATTGCAATGAACAATGCGAAATTGGTTCTGAATCCGCTGGTTCAATATGCTGAATCAATTGAAGAAGCAATTGAAGACAGTGATGCTGCTCTCATATTGACTGATTGGGATGAATTCAAGAATATTGAGCTGACAATGTTCAATAAGATGAAAAAGCCACTCGTTATCGATGGAAGGAATTGTTTCACAGTAGAGTCCATGGAGAACAACGGAATCGAATACCATTCGATCGGCAGACCTGCTGCGGCCAAGGTGATTGAAGCAGCACCCATCTGATTAATAACGGGAATTAAAGATGAAAGTGGTGATTCAAATGTCAGTGTCCGCTCCTGAGAAAGAAAAAATGGACGTAAATACAAGATACAGTGAAATGGTGTTTGAAAGCGTGAAGACAAATACCAGCAATGGCTATTTGTATACGAAACGCTTTTTGGACATTGCCGGTTCGTTAGTGGGTTTGATTGTGTTGATCCCATTGTTTCTAATAGTCAGCCTGCTGATAAAATTAGAAGATCCTCAAGGCCCGATATTTTTTAAGCAGAAAAGAGTTGGCAAGCATGGAAAGACTTTTGATATGTATAAGTTCCGCTCCATGGTCTGTAATGCAGAGGATTTAAAAGCCTCTTTGCTGCAGCAAAATGAAGCATCAGGTCCGGTATTCAAGATCAAAAGCGATCCGAGAATTACGAAAATCGGAAAGTTCATCAGAAAAACGAGCATCGATGAATTGCCGCAGCTGGTCAATGTATTGAATGGTGATATGAGCATCGTTGGACCAAGACCTGCATTGCCTGATGAAGTAGCACAATACACAAATTACGAGAAACAGCGCATTAGTGTAACTCCAGGGCTGACTTGTTTCTGGCAAGTTAACGGAAGAAGTAATATCAGCTTTCAAGAATGGGTCGAAATGGATCTGGATTACATCCGCAATCGAAATACGATGATGGATATAAAATTGATCTTCAAAACGATTCTTGTGCTGTTTGGTTCGAAAGACGCGTATTGACGAAATGCAGCAGATTCCTGATTTATTTGGGTGCTGCTCAACCATTCATTGGCTGTGACATGGGCAATCGGCGCATGGTACTTACATAAGTTGACCGCCGATGAAAACGGACCATACGCTCCGAAAGTGGGACATCAATCATTCAAATTGATGTCCCACAGCTGAGTAGATAAATAGGGTTAGGACATCTTATGCCCAGGGCTGCCGCTCACTACAATATATGCATATTCAATAGGAAGGAGGGGTGGCGAAATGATAGAAACCATCAGTCTGCGTGAAATATATGGAATTTTAAAGAATCGGATTCGTTTGATTTTGGCTATAACCATCGTGTTCATGATCATCACGGCATTGATATCGTATTACCTGGTTACCCCAACTTATCAAACGTCTGCTCAACTCCTTATAAGCCAACAACAGAATGCAGCAGGGTTAGACACTCAAAGTATTGAAACTGATTTGCAATTGGTCAATACATACAGTGAAATCATTCAAAGCCCGGTCATACTTGAGCAAGTAATCAGCCAACTAGGGTTGGAAATGTCCTACGAAGAGTTACAAAACAAAATTTCCATTGAAATTGCGGAG
>JASLAI010000318.1 GCA_030147225.1 Planococcus sp. (in: firmicutes)
ATTTATTGGATTTTTATGAAGGACAGCAACAATGGACATCCTTTGGCGACAAGCTTGCTTTGGAGCGGGTAGGGGCAAACATTATTGAGTCGATTATTGATGTCGGCAACTCAATGATCGATGGATTCATTATGCGCGATCCAGGAAGCTACGATGACATTATCGACATTTTGGTCGATGAAAAAGTAATTACAGAAGAAATGGATCAACCGTTGAAACGGGTTATTGCATTGCGGAAAATGCTGGTGAGAGAGTTCATGAAAGTGGATCAGCAAGCCGTTAAAGAAGCCATCGATGAAAATATAGAGTCGTTAAAGGCATTTGGACCAAAAGTAGAACATTATCTCGTTCACGAACTGGGACCGGTTTCAGCATTTATACCGGAGGAAAAAGATGACAAATAAAAAGTATCAAGCTTATTGTCTAGATTTAGATGGTACTGTCTACCGGGGAACTGAAGCGGTTGAAGAGGCCGCTAACTTTATTGAGCGCCTGCAGAAAAAAGGCATTGAGCCATTTTTTATAACCAATAATGCTTCTATGACCCAACAGCAGCTAAAAGACAAAATGGCCGGTTTTGGCATCACAGCGAAAAAAGAACGCATCATGTCTTCGGCAATTGCTGCAGCAAAGTACATCAAGCGCTGGTATTCAGGGCGTTCGGTATACATGATTGGATCGGACGGGCTGGATCAAGCCCTTCGTCAGGAAGGCCTTGAGCGCGTAGAAGAACAAGCGGGCATTGTGTTGATGGGAATCGATCGGAATATCACTTATGATAAGCTGGCGACTGCCTGTCTGGAAATTCGAAAAGGGGCGGTTTTTCTATCAACCAACCAAGATTTGGCCTTTCCTTCCGAAAAAGGATTATTACCAGGAAACGGAGCTTTTACCACCTTGGTAGCTGCTTCAACCGATGTAGATCCGGTTTTCATAGGCAAGCCTGAAATTCATATGTTGGAAGCCATCCAATACGAATCAGGTTTTGAAAAAAGTGAAATGGTGATGATCGGGGACAATTACGACACCGATATCCAGGCCGGAATCCGCTTCGGAATTGATACTGTACATGTTAATACTGGCGTTACACCCATGGAAGCAGTATTAAAAAAACAGCAGCCACCGAGCTTTGCGATAGAAAATCTTGGGTTTTGGGAAGTTTGAAAAGCTTAGAAAGTTATAGTAAAAGCCCGGATATCGGCATGAAGCTGCATTAGCGAGTTGAAACGCCTGCGAGAGGCGAACGTATTTAAGGGAGCGGCTGATCGAAAGCCATCAAAAAAAGCCGTTTTTTCAACGGCTTAGAACAATGGGTTTTCCTCTATGAATTCGTAGACTTTTTTCGTCAATTCATCAGGAGAGTCAGCTTCGACGATTTCTCCGTTAACCAAGGCATATAAAGATTCGGAACATTTTGTGCAATAGCTTAAGCAGCCGTATTCCAAAACATCGAGATTAGGATCCCGTTCAAGTTTTTCAAAAGAATCTTGTGCTCCGTTAACAATATTACTGATGCAAAATTCAACAATCGGTTTCAATCTATGTCACCTCACTACAACGAAATCCTACCTTTTTTCGGGGCTGGAGTCAATTAATTGATTTCTAGCGAAAGCATTGTGAAAGTTATCACAATCAGCTATACTCATATGTGAGAAAATGATGAGACAGACGAAAATTAAAGGAGATTTTTATGCGAAAATTAGTTTTACTTGGAGGCGGTTATGGCAATATGCGAATTTTGCTTCGCTTATTGCCCACCAGCCTACCCCAGGATACCGAAATTATTTTAATTGACCGTACACCATTCCATAGTATGAAGACGGAATTCTATGCACTGGCAGCTGGAACAGAATCAGACCATGAAGTCCGCGTTCCCTTCCCTGAGCATGAACGCTTAAAGGTTGTAAATGGTGAAATACTGGAAATCGGTCTTCAGGAAAAATGCATTTTCATGGAAAATGGTGAACGCATTGCCTATGACGATCTTGTGATCGGTCTCGGGTGCGAAGACAAGTACCATAATGTACCAGGAGCTGATGAGTTTACTCACAGCATCCAGACCATCGGCAAATCACGTGCCACATATCAGGCATTGCTTGGTTTGCCTTCAGGGGCGGTAGTAGGTGTAGTAGGAGCTGGACTCAGCGGAATTGAGCTGGCCAGTGAATTGCGCGAAAGCCGGAAAGACTTGAATATTAAGCTGTTTGACCGGAGTCCGCGAATTCTGCGCGACTTTCCTGAGCGCTTAAGTAATTTCGTCAAGAAATGGTTTGAGAACAATAATGTCGATGTGGTATCGAATTCCAATATCACCAAAGTAGAACCCAATATGCTTTACAACCATGAGGAAACGATTCCAGTAGATGCAGTGGTTTGGACAGCAGGGATTCAAGCGGTCAAGCCGGTCCGAGACTTAGGACTGGAAAGTGACGCCAGCGGACGTGTCATTATCAACCAATACCATCAGCTTCCGAATAATGAGCATGTTTATATAGTAGGTGATTGTGCCGCATTGCCAATGGCTCCTTCTGCACAATTAGCGGAAGAGCAGGCTGAACAGATCGTCAAAGTTTTG
>JASLAI010000367.1 GCA_030147225.1 Planococcus sp. (in: firmicutes)
TTTGATCCCGTCATGCCCTGGTTCGAATCCAGGTACCCCAGCCATTTTTACTATGAGCCATTAGCTCAGCTGGTAGAGCATCTGACTTTTAATCAGAGGGTCGAAGGTTCGAATCCTTCATGGCTCATTTTTCAAATTCCTTGCGCCTGTTCAGCGCGGGGCCTTAGCTCAGCTGGGAGAGCGCGTCGCTGGCAGTGACGAGGTCAGGGGTTCGAGCCCCCTAGGCTCCATTGTTCCATGTGTATTTGTACTATCCATGTGTAAAAAGCCCGTATCCATTTACTTGGATACGGGTTTTTTTTAGCTTCCGATGTATTGGGACTGCGGGCGGAAAATGACGTTGTTTTCTTGTTGCTCCAACGCATGGGTGGTCCAGCCGACAATACGGGCGACACTGAATGTTGGAGTGAATAGCTGCGTCGGCATTGCAATTGAACGCATGATGGCCGCGGCGTAGAATTCCACATTGGTATAGAGGGCACGACCAGGTTTGCGTTGATTCAGCTGCTCAATAATACGGGTCTCAGCAGTCGTTGCTAAGTCGAGCCATGCGTCTTCCCCTTGAAGCTCCAGGCATTTGTTTCGAAGAACAATGGACCGGGGATCTTCTGTCCGGTAGACCCGGTGTCCAAAGCCCATGATTTTTTCGCCACGGTCAAGCTTGTTCGCAATCACGGAGTCGATGCGGTCAACGGATTTTATTTCGTCAAGCAGATCGATGACACCGGATGGCGCACCGCCGTGAAGTGGACCTTTCATGGCACCAAGGGCGGAGGTTACGGCAGATACGAGATCGGATTCAGTGGATATGGTGACACGTGCAGCGAACGTCGAAGCGTTCATGCCATGCTCCATGGTCAGCTTCAAATACGTCTCGAGCGCTTCGATTTGTGTGCTGGTCGGCTCCTGGCCAGTGATCATCCATAAATAATTTGCTGCATGTCCCAAATCATCTCTCGGTTGCACAGAATCTTGTCCGCTCTGAAGGCGGTAAAAGAGGGTGGTGATTACCGGGAGTGCTGCTGTAAGTGCAATGGCCTGTTCTTTAGAAGACAAAGCTTGAAATTTAGCATGCGTATATGCTGATACCAGCGTTCGCATGGCATCCATCAACGGAGTCTCTTTTGGCAGGAGCTTAGCCATTTCTACAATGTGTGCCGGCAATTTCCTGTGGTAAGCCAATTGTTGATGAAGCTGCTTTAGTTGTGCAGCATCGGGCCATTGACCATGCCACATGAAATAGGCCGTTTCTTCAAATGATTTTCCGTCAATGACGGTCTGAACCAGCTCTCCCCGATAACGTAATTCTCCTCGGTCCCCATCGACCGAAGCAATGGCTGTTTGCACGGCTACTACACCTTTTAATCCTTGTTGAAACATGATAAATTCCTCCTTTTCTTTTAGTTTACTCCCGATATTTGATAAAAAAAATTAAAGATATATAATTGAATCAATTAAGAATAGTAATCGAAATGAGGGATGTCATGGAAGTCCAGTGGCTAAGAACCTTTGTGGACGCTGCAGAAACTTTAAATTTCAGAATGAGTTCGGAACGTTTGATGATGTCACAGCCCAGTGTCACTGTCCATATCCGTTTATTGGAGGAGAGTCTTGGTCTTCCTTTGTTTAAACGCAGCCATAACCGTGTATCTTTGACTGAAGAAGGTCGGCATTTTAAAGAAAGGGCCGTAAAAGTGCTGGAACAATTGGATAATAGCGTCGAAGAACTGCATTCCTTCGCACAAGGCTATCGCAAAAAATGGATATTGGCGATTTCTCCTTTAGTGGCAGAAACGATTTTGCCTTATATATTGAAGTCATTTACGGAGCAGCATCCAGATATGGAGCTGGTGATCCGTGTAGAAGAGTCTGAACACATTGAGGCGTTGGTTGAATCCGAAGAGGTGTCGGCTGGGATTTCTGCTTTGCCGCCTACTGGCCGAAGCATTGTTCAGCACATTGTATATAGGGATCCACTGCTGTTTATCCTGCCAAGAGATGCCTACGACGATGAGACAGGACCGGCAGTTTCAGTAGAGAATGCTTTGCGGACAACTGTATTGTTTACGAACCATCATCCTGTTTTTTGGGAAGAGCTTTTAGGGAAGCTGCGGCTGCATGTGCCTGGCATCCGAACGATGAAAGTAACACAAGCCCATATCGCCAAACGGTTTATCCAAGAAGGCTTAGGCTCATCATTTTTGCCGAAGTCGATAGTCCGTCGGGAACTGCTTGAAGGACGGTTAATGGAAGCGCATTTCGATTTATTTCCTTTGCCTGAAGTTTCCACGTATTTTTTGACGAAACATATGGGTGTACTGGAACAGGATTTTATGCGGCGTATTCAATCAGTATATTTTACTTAAAGGGAGAGATCGGGATGATTATTGAATCGGATGGCATTCGTTTGCGTTTATTGAAAAGGGATGATTTTGAAGCATTATGGGCTTTGCATACACCCGAAATCTTTGAGTATATGCTCAATAAAGTCGAAGTTTTTGAAGACTTGGTTACTTGGCTGGAGGCGGGCCTGAATCAGTCCAATGTCCTAATTTTTGCGGTAGAGAACCCTCAGACTGCCGAAATTATTGGCACTACACGTATATATGCAATTGATGAGACTCATAAAAGCTGCGAGATCGGAGCTACATTCTATGCAAAATCAGCCCAGCGCACGCATGTCAATACGGCGGTCAAACGGGCATTGCTCAGTTATTGCTTTGAAGAGCGAGGGATGATTCGTGTGCAATTTAAAACAGATGCCGAAAATATCCGCTCACAGAAGGCGATCGAACGTATTGGTGCTTTTAAAGAAGGAATACTTCGCAACGAACGTATTCGTTCAACCGGCAAACCGAGAAATGCCGTTGTTTATTCAATCATCGATAGAGACTGGCCGAAAGTGAAAAAAGAGCTTGTGAAAAAAGTGAATAAATATACTTGATTTTGTACGGTTGAGCCAAAGAGACCTTAGCGGTTACAATGAATCTATCTTGCTAAGGGGGTATAAAATTATGAATAAATTAAATATATCTATTATTGGAGTTCCAATGGATCATGGTCAAAATCGCCGTGGTGTCGACATGGGGCCAAGTGCTATCCGGTATGCTGGAGTTGTCGATCGCATCGAAGAATTAGGTCATAGCGTTTCGGATGAAGGGGATATTCAGATTGGCCAGGCAGACGGCAGCGTTGATACATCGACAAACTTGCGTAATTTGAAAGCGATTACGGAAGCGACAGAAGCACTTGGCGATAAAGTATTTGAAGTTGCAGAAGCAGGCAATTTTCCATTAGTGCTGGGCGGCGACCATAGTATTGCAATCGGTACTCTTTCCGGGATTTCCGAGCGCCATGAAAACCTGGGGGTTATCTGGTATGATGCACACGCTGATATGAACACCAGCGATACGTCACCATCTGGCAACATTCACGGCATGCCGCTTGCAGCAAGCTTCGGGCACGGCCACGAAAAATTGACGAACATCCGTGGGTATTCACCAAAAGTGAAGCCTGAAAATATCGTCATCATCGGTGCGCGTTCAGTAGACCCAGGTGAACGTGAATTGATTAAAGAGCGTGGAATCCGCGTCTACAGCATGCACGAAATCGATAAAATGGGCATGAATGCAGTCATCGAGGATTCGATCCGCTACTTGAAAGAAGAACGCAAAACGGATGCGGTTCATTTATCATTGGACCTTGATGGAATTGA
This sequence comes from Planococcus sp. (in: firmicutes), assembly GCA_030147225.1. GTDB lineage: Bacteria > Bacillota > Bacilli > Bacillales_A > Planococcaceae > Planococcus. The sequence goes on from JASLAI010000367.1 coordinate 3,716, forward strand.
TCCGATGTACACACCTGGCGTCGGCACACCGGTACCAGGCGGCATCAGCTACCGTGAAAGCCATTTAGCGATGGAAATGCTGTTTGATGCAGGCATCATTACATCTGCTGAATTTGTGGAAGTCAATCCGATTCTTGATGAGAAAAACCGTACGGCTGACGTAGCAGTAGCATTGATCGGTTCCTTATTCGGCGAAAAATTATTGTAATCCAAAGACAGGCGAAAGCCTGTTTTTTTGTGCCGAAAAATCGGAAACTTTTTAAAATAAAAAACGTCACAAAATTAGTTGGATTTATTTGGGTATTGTCTGATACGATGGAAGAAGAAAAAATATTTGAAACCTTTTAAGTCAATGACCGTATATAAAGTACAGCCGCATAGGCGGAGGGAAATGAGATCATGGATGCGTTAGTCAATAAACGAATAGCTAAAGTATTAAAAGGCGATCAGAACGCATTCGCCGAAATCGTGGAGCTTTACCAGCACCAGCTGTATCAGATCTGCTACCGGATGCTTGGCAATAAGCAGGAAGCAGAAGATATCGCTCAGGAAGCTTTTATGCGCGCTTATGTCAACATTCACACATTTGACCAGAAGCGGAAATTTTCGACCTGGCTCTACCGCATTGCCACCAATTTATGCATCGACCGGATCCGCAAGAAAAAGCCGGATTATCATTTGGATGCTGAAGTGCGTGGAACGGAAGGCCTGAATATGTATTCGAAAATTGCCAATGACGACGAGCTTCCGGAAGAAGAGTTGATGAGAATGGAAGTACAGGAGCGGGTACAGTACGAGATTAGCCGCTTGCCAGATAAGTACCGTGCCGCTATTGTATTAAAGTATATTGAAGAATTGCCGCTGGCTGAAATCAGTGAAATCCTGGATTTGCCGTTGGGTACGGTGAAGACGCGTATACACCGAGGGCGAGAGGCTCTTCGCAAGCAATTGAGCAATTTGTAGGAGGCGAGCACGATGAATGCGTGTCCGGAAAACATAATATATTTAATGGATGATTATTTGGATGGAGATATCGGTCCGAGCGATGAACGACTCTTTAAAGAACACTTGGAGAGCTGCCCGGATTGCAGAAAGCAGTACCAGGAATTAAGCAAAACCATAGCATTTGTCCAAAGTGCATCACATATACAGGCACCTTCCGACTTTGTCCAGAAGACCATGGGACGGCTGCCGAAAGAAAGACAGCGTGCAGGGGTCGAGCGTTGGTTCAGAAGACATCCGATGCTGGCAGCTGCAGCGTTGTTTTGCCTATTGATGAGTGCAGCATTAATGTCTAACTTTAATGACGATCAGCAT
>JASLAI010000378.1 GCA_030147225.1 Planococcus sp. (in: firmicutes)
AGCGGGCGGAAGCAAATGTAGTAGCCGAGTTTAAAAAATTGGAAAAAGAGGATGCGGTTCAGCTTGCAGCTGGCCCGGCCTTATTTTTGCGGGTGCGGACACCTGATCAATTAGACAAACTGGTTCGACAGGCGGGGACGGCGTTAAACGTATTAACAGGAATTGTTTTTCCAAAATGTCTGCCTGCTACATTGCCTTTGTTTTTTTCAGCATTGGATCGTGCCAGTGAAGCAGCCGGAAGAACACTTTATGCACTGCCGCTGCTTGAAACAAAAGAAGTGCTGTACAGTGAATTCCGTGAACAGACCTTAGAGGAATTACATCAAATCATGCGCTTAGAAGCTGATCGGATTTTAACTGTTCGTGTCGGAGCAACTGATTTTTCCAGCCTTTATGGCCTTCGTCGTCCAGCGGAGCGGACGATTTATGACGTGCACATCATTCGGGATTGCCTAATGTCCATTCTAAACCGATTTGGCCGAGCTGAAGACGGGTTTACTGTTTCCGGACCGGTGTATGAACATTTTTCGAGCGGCGAGAGATTGTGGCTTTCATCCAAACCTGAACAGACGCTTTGGGAAGAAGTCCAGCTGGATGTTCTAAATGGGTTTAGAGGGAAAACCTGTATTCATCCGTCGCAAATTTCAATCGTCAATACCGGTCACATAGTCTCGCTTGAAGCATACGAAGACGCTAAACTGATCCTCAATGAGAGCAGCAAGCGAAACGGTGTGCTGAAAAGCCCTAAACGCAATAAAATGAACGAAGTAAAACCGCATTTGAGCTGGGCAAAGAAACTGGCTGCTCAAGCGGAAGTCTATGGGGTGCTGCATGAAAACTATCAACCAATCGACGTCCTCAACCATATCCGGGCAAGCCAATTATCAAATCAATACTAGATTATGGGATAACCTGGACATCAACATTTCTGTAGAAAATACTTATCTCGGCCTTTCACCGGAGTCGCTTTTTTCAGTCGCTTTACGCATCAATAAAAAGCGCCAATTTCTTTTTGTCAGCAAATTGATTGCCAAACATTTAGCCGTCCATCCTTCAATAGCTCTTGGAACGGGAACCCTGCTGGCTACTTTACTGATGGAGGAAAGTGGGCTTAAAGGGCATCCTGATACGCATGCTCTTGTTAAAATGATTGAAACAGGAGCAGTGGACCGTGAATTGAGCCTTAAATCGATGAGATATAAAAAGGCTATGCCTGACAAAACCGTTTTTATCGGCATGGCTGAAACTGCTACCGGTCTTGGCCATGCAGTTTTTCAACATTTTGAAGAAGCTCACTACATCCATACAACTCGTGAAGAAATTGTCGGCATTACCCCATCTTTTGTCTTTGAAGAAGAACATTCCCACGCAACTTCCCATAGAGTGTATGCATCTTCTGGTATGCTTGAAGAAGCAGATACCATCGTTTTAATCGACGATGAAATTTCTACAGGCAACACGCTATTGAATCTGGTTTGTGCGTTGGATGACCAATTTCCGGGGAAGAACTATGCTTCTTTGTCTATTCTGGATTGGCGAAATGACAGCCAAAAAGAAAAAATGGCCAAAATGGCAGCTGAGCGGAACATCCAGTTGACAGTCCTCTCTTTGATGGCAGGACAATTCGACCTTGTCCATAGCGCTGCCCCTGAAGAGCCGGAGCTGATGGCACTCAAAAGCACGGGCTGCAGACTGCCAGATGCCGAACTGAGTGCTAAAAAAGTAGCGGCTGTGTCTAAGACCGGTCAGGAATACATTTCTTATACCGGTCGCTTTGGAATAACGAGCACTGAACATGATGAAATAGAAAAATGGGCAGAAGCTGCAGTCGAACAAGTGGAAGTTGCGAGTGCTAAGACGCTGGTTATCGGTATAGGAGAAAATATGTACTTGCCTTTGCGTTTTGCTTTGGCTTTGGGCGGCTCCCCGCTTGTTCAGACCACAACACGCAGTCCGATATTCGCCTCGCCAACAGCAGACTATCCGATTAAAGAAAAAGTCGGATTTGAATTGCCGGACGCAGAAGGAATCAACCAATTCATCTACAACCTGAATGAATTAGATCTTAATCGGATATACGTGCTTGCTGAATCGGTCATTGAACTAAACGAATGGCAGCCGTTGATTGCTTACTTGGAGAAAAAAGCACCAGTGGAATGGATATCTTTGACGACCCAAAGGAGTGAAGAAATCGAATGACAGCAACCGGTTTAGTGAAAACGAGTTATCCGAAAAAAGACATCACTTTCCTATTAAAAGACGTAAGTGAAGAGTTTGCTGAAAGCACATTGGAAGAACGGGAAAAAGCAGTTCAGTCAGGTGCCCATTATGCAGAAAGACTGCCGGTGGAATACCGGCCCTCTGATGAATATACAAATCTTTATCATGAAACGGTGCTTAAGACCAAGCGGCAACTAAGTTATCTAGTAGGGCTGGTCACTCGGCGGATCTTCATGAATGCAGGAACGGATGATGTTGTCATCGTATCATTGGCGCGTGCTGGCAGTCCAATTGGCATCTTAATCCGCCGTTACGCGCAGCAAGTGATGAAAATGGAATGGCCGCATTACAGCGTCTCGATTTTACGCGACAAAGGGATAGATGAGAAAGCAATCGACACAATCCGTGCTGCACATCCGACAAGCCGCATCCAATTTGTAGACGGCTGGACTGGAAAAGGCGCTATTCAAAAGGAATTGACTAAATCAGTCAGTAAGCTCAACCTTGAAAAAGAGTTGAACCTGCATGACGATATGGCGGTTTTGGCAGATCCGGGTGCCTGTGCGGTACTATTTGGAACACGCGAAGATTTTCTTATTCCAAGCGCTTGCTTGAATGCAACCGTTTCAGGATTAGTGAGCCGTACCATCCTGAACAAATTCTATATCGGTGAAGATGATTTTCACGGAGCAAAATTCTACGGCGAGCTATTACAAGAGGACTTATCGAATGATTTTATTGATCAAATCACTGAATGTTTTGCAGAGACGCGTGAAAAGGTAGAAAAAGATGCTGTCTCAACGCCGGTCACAGCAGAAAGAACTTGGCAGGGCATGGAGGAAGTTGAGACAATCGGACAGCAGATGTACAGTGAAACCGACTATCATTTGATTAAGCCGGGCGTTGGAGAAACGACGCGTGTTTTGCTGCGAAGAAGCCCATGGAAGGTTCTGGTCAACAGCTTGGATAATCCCGATGTTCACCATATCTTGATGTTGGCAAAAGAAAAAGAGGTACCGGTGGAAGTAGTTCCTGATTTATTCTACCGCGCAATCGGCTTGATCCGGTCAGGTAAAGAGATATGACGGTGTTATTTGCCAGTGATTTAGATCAGACATTGATTTATTCCCGTAATTCTATGGGAATGGACGTAACAGAAGAAGAATTGATCGAAGTAGAGCGGTATGAAGGCAAACCCTTGTCTTTCATGACGAAAAAAAGCCAGTCGGACTTGTGGAATATCGCAGATTCAGCATTTTTTCTGCCCGTAACTACACGTACGCAAGCTCAATACGAGCGAGTGACAGGTATATTTGAAGGGCAGCAGGCGCCGCGCTTTGCGGTCATCTCCAATGGCGCAGTCATTTTGGAGAACGGCGAACCCATCAAGGAATGGTCGGATCATATCCGCAAGCAATGCGTTAGCCGCAAAACAATCATTAAAGAATTGCTGCCGGAAATCGAACGTCATTTCTCGGAAGACTGGGTACTGAAAGTAAGGGAAGCGGACGATTGGTTCGTCTACCTGATTGTCGACCGTGCAAGATTTCCGGAAGATAAGCTGGATTTCTATACCACAGCTTTCAAGAAGCTTGGCTGGGGAATGTCGCTGCAGGGCAGAAAACTATATTTTATGCCAGAGAGCATAACTAAAGCAGGCGCCATGGAATACGTTAAAGAACGTCTCGGTGCCAGTTATGTCATAGCTGCGGGTGATTCGTTGCTGGATCTTGATTTATTGGAAAGTGCAGATTACAGCATGTTAGCTTCTCCATCGGAAGCTAACAT
>JASLAI010000011.1 GCA_030147225.1 Planococcus sp. (in: firmicutes)
GGCCTCGGCATCGAAATCGATTTGGAAAAAATCGAAAAAGCGCATCAGTTATACAACGAACACGGTCTTGGTGGACGTGATGACTCTCAAGGCATGCAATATTTGATCCCTAACTGGAAGTTTGATAATAAAAAGCCCTGCCTGGTAAGGGACTAATTCAACAAGTAAGTGTATAAATAATGTAAAATAGAAAGAAGCAACGCATGAGCGCTAATTGCCTCTTGCATAAAAAGGCGGTGACAGGTTATATGATGGATGGTTATATAGTGGATACAGTCCGAAGAAGTACGCTCTCTCAGCAGGTGTTGGAGAAAATAGTATTTCTATTGGTTGACGGCCAACTGAAGCCTGGAGACAAACTACCTCCTGAGATGAAGCTGATGGAACAATTGGGGGTAAGCAGACCCGTACTGCGCGAAGCTTTAAGTTCTCTCGAGACACTGGAAATTATCACAAGAAGGCCCCGTGGGGGAACGGTTGTAAATGACAAAGTTGGAAGTGATCCATTTACAGCGATGCTTGCTCTTTCGATCAACAATCTCCCTGCAGTCATAGAGGCGAGAATGGCGTTAGAGTTGGGCTTGGTGACAATAGCGGCTGAAAAAATTTCGGATGCACAATTGGATCAGCTGCTGCAGACCATCAAGAGCATTGAGGAGAACGCCCATACCAATTACGGGGCATTGGATAAAGAGTTTCATCGCATTATCGCGTTAAGCGCCAATAATCCCGTAGTGGAAGGCATGATCACTTCATTGCTGATTACACATGAGAAGACAGACAGCTTAATTAAGCATCGGGATCCCGACATTACAGTTGAGCACCACAGAGCAATCTACGAAGCATTGAAAAAAAGAGATCCTCATGAAGCATTTACACAAATGTATAGGCATTTAAGCTTTGTCCGCAAAAAGATTCTGGACAATATGCCGGAGGAAACGGATTAAAAAAAGCAGACTATAAACGCGAATTGTTTATAGTCTTATTTTTTTTATAAAAAATAAGAGTTTAGGCAGAAATGAAAGCAGGTGGGGACATGAATAGGATAAAAAGCGGTCTAATCATCCTTGTTCTGCTGCTCTACTTTTTAACTGTTTTTATCGACAATGAAACCCTTTATAGGTGGCTGTCGATTTTGGCTTTTCTATTATTAGTTGTCGCCATTCCTTCATCAAAGGCTATGACAAAAGTGATGGGAATCAGCCTTCTTGTCATCGGATTGGGAATCAGCATCTTTATGAATGGCTCTACTTTGATTGAAAGTGTGCAAGGCATTCAGCTGAATTTGCCGCTGCTGATCCTGATCCTATTGGCGCCGCTCCTGTCCATCCCGTTGAAAAGTGGAGCCCTATTGGATGCTCCGATGGCTTATATCGAACAAGTCAAGGATAAGCCCGGACAATTATTTTTGGGTATTTCAAGTTTTCTGGCTTTGCTTGCTCCTGTATTGAATGTGGGCTCGGTGAGGATCTTAGCTGATTTGATGAAAGACCGGAAGTTGTCGGGTGAACTGCTGGGCCGCTCCTACTTTACCGGATTTTCTACAGCGATGGTATGGTCGCCTTATTTTGGGTCTGTGGCACTGGTGCTGTATTATCTGGATATCCCATACAGTGAGTATTTTATCATCGGCTTGCTTTTTGCTGCTGCACAACTGTTGACGGGCAATCTGCTGTTTGCCTTGAAAAACGGAGCAGAAGAAACAATGCCAGCAGAGAAAGAGCAGGTTAATGAAAAAATACACATTTTGCCGCTGGTACTGAAGTTTGTTGTATCGTTAGGGATTTTAATTTCTGTTTTGATTTTTCTGGAGCAGGCGACGAAATTACCGATGATTGTATTGGTCAGCATGCTAGCGATTATAATACCATCGATTTGGATGGCACTTGCCGGCAAATGGAAAAGCTTCGTCGATCAGGTTGTCATCTATAAAAATCAGGTAACAGGTGGCACTGGCACTGAAATGGTTCTTTTTTTGAGTGCGGGTATTTTTGGCAGCGCGATTTCGAATTCCTCCATATCGGATTGGATCAAGCGTTTCCTGTTGCTGATTTCTGAAGGATCTTTTATTTTCTTTGTGGTATTCATCGTTTTTACCATCATGTTCTTCGCATTGATCGGTTTTCATCAAATTATTACGGTCCCGCTGCTGGTCATGCAAGTCGACCCGGCGGCAATCGGTATGCCTCCTGTAGCCATCGCCTTCGTATTCATCTTGGCTTGGTTCATGTCCGCCATTATCAGTCCGATAAACGCGGTCACCATTCTCATATCAAATGCAGTCAGCAAGAAATTTTTCACAGTAGGTTTCCGTTGGAACGGGCTCTATGTCTTATCCATGTTTTTGATCGGCTGTGTCTTTATCTATGCACTGCAAGCTATTTACCGGTAGTTCATCTTAAAAAGACGATTCAATGTAGATGAAGATAATAAAAAGGAGGAATGGAAATGGCTTTCAAGGTTTTGATTCCAAGAACGGTAGCGACTGAAGGAATTGATTATTTAAAAGCAAATGGCTGTGAAGTGGATGCGAGAGATGAGATGGATGCTAAAGAACTGAAGGACGCCATCCCAGGTTACGATGCGGTTTTGCTCAGAACGGACCTGCTGGATGAAAAGACAATTGGCCTGGCAGATCGCCTGAAAATTATTGCGCGCCACGGAGTCGGCTTCGATAACATTGACATCGATGCCGCTGCGTCAAAAGGCGTTTATGTATCCTATACACCTGCCGCCAATATCAATTCTGTAGCAGAGCATGTCACAGGGCTGATGTTGGCGATTTCCAGACAGACAGTGAAGGTCGACAGTGCAATTAGGCAAGGAAACTTCGGTGTGCGGGATTCAGCGTATGGAACAGAGCTGAAAGGGAAAGTCCTGGGCGTCATCGGACTCGGCAATATCGGAAAGCTGGTGGCCCAAAAATGTGCACATGGATTTGGAATGGATGTCATTGCCTACGATCCTTATGCTAAACAGCCTGAAGAACCGTACATAAGAAAAGTAGAAAGCGTGGATGAATTGCTGGAACAGGCAGATTTTATTTCTTTGCATCTGCCTTATAATAAAGCACTGCACCATTTCATCAACCAGGATAAATTGAGTTTGATGAAACCGACAGCTTTTTTGATCAATGCCGCAAGAGGCGGGTTGGTGGACGAAGCGGCATTGGCGGAAGCATTGGAAAACAAATCGATTGCCGGGGCCGCACTGGACGTCTTCGAACAGGAGCCTGTACCGGCGGATCATCCTTTGCTGAAGCTGGATAACCTGATCGCGACACCGCATCTGGCTGCTTTAACAAAAGAAGCGATGAGCACGATGTCGCTGGATTGCGCAAAAGAAATCGTACGGGTTAAAAACGGTCAAGAACCGCTCGTCTGGCTGAATAAAGAACAGATGAAAAACTCGGAATGAAGTTAAAGTTGGTTAAAGGGTTTGAAAAGCACAGCAGAAACGGTCTATTCTTCCGTTTAAACTGTGCTTTTTTATTCGTTCAGTTATCTGAACCCATCGTTATCAACCCACCCGTTCTACTATTTTAATGATTCTTTCAGCCAATCACTTTTTCTGCAAATTAGAACTAACCCTCCAAAAAAATCAACGGAGGGTTAGTTGTATATATTGATATCGATAAAATCTAAAAAATTTATACCTTCTGGGTTTGCGTCTTTGCACGATCCGGTAACGGTATCAGCTGGTGTGTTTCACGATCAGCATCTGTTCGTTGCGGATTCAACTGAAAATGGTTAATGGCATTTCCGATAATTTGCGCCCGCTGGTATTGGGCCGGGTCATACAAGTCAATTAAATCAATGGAGATATGGGAGTCGGTCACTTCAATGATGCGTGCCGCCTGTTCATCTAGTACGGCCGCAATCTGAAGAAAATTCCATTGTTCTTTTGAAGCGATGGAATTAGAGTGGTTATGCCCGTTGACATATAATCCGCATCCCTTCTTTTTGCTTAGTAATTCCCAGACAGGGATATCGGGATGAATGCTTAAATTTTCTTTTTCCGAATTGGTGGTGGTGGCATGGACCGGATGATGTGCGAAGACGATGACCGGAAGATCACCGCTTTCTGTGATTAACTCCTCAAGCCAGTCGAGCTGCTTCTCGTCCAGTGTGCCGCCCCAAACTTCAAGATCCTGTTCTCTTGCGGTATCGATAAATGCTAGTGTTGCAGTCTCCGTATTGATAGTCTGGAAGCGCTGTTGTTTAGTAAGTGAAAGAACTTCCTTGCGTGTCAATCCATAGACGTCATGATTTCCCAATACGTGGACAAAGGGTTTTTGGTGCTGATCGATAAGGGAATAGACCTCTTGCAACTCCTCTGTCCATCCATAGTTCGTTAAATCTCCAATGGACACATATAAATCAGCCGGGATTGAAAAAAAGTGATTCAGGAAAGTTTCGTAAAATACTTTTCGCTCTTCCTCTATAGAGACATAACCCTCTTCCAATGCTGGGTAATGCAAGTCGCCGATTACTGCAATTTTCAAAATCTCCATCCCCTCTCGTTTACTGCCACTCAAGTATTGCAAATGATTGATAAGCTGCCTTTAAGAAGTTGTTAAGGTTTGTAAATCTTCCGTTTTGCTGAATCAGGAACTCCTATAATGGATAAGGAGATAGTAAAGAGGGGGCATAATGTGAAAAGAAAATGGAGTAAGGAAGAAATGCTTCATCGTCTGCATCAGCATAAAAAAATTGCAGCGGTTAAAAGCCCTAAAGGAATTGAAAAAGTATTAGCTCATAAAGACAGGATCAGCGCTGTATTTTTATTGACAGGTTCAATTATGAATATCAAGCGATATGTTGATGTCTTTCAAGACGAGGGCATTCCGGTCCTGGTCCATGCAGAAAAAATTGGGGGCCTGCTTTTAAACAACGAAGGCTTAAATTTTATAGCGGATTATGTCAAACCTTTTGGAATCGTCACGACTAAACAAGGACTAGTCAAAAAAGCGAAAGAGCGAAATTTATTTGTCGTACAGCGGGTGTTCATGATCGATTCGGAAGTTTACAGTAATGTATTGAACAACAAGCAGCAGCCGGCACCGGATCTCATTGAAATCATGCCGGCCACACTTTACGGTGTTATCCAATCCTATTCGGAGATGTTGGATACCCCAGTCATTACTGGGGGATTATTGTCAACTTCAAAACATGTACAGGCTTCACTGGAAGCGGGAGCAGTTGCCATCAGCACCTCCAATGAAGCGCTTTGGGCAGAGGATTTTTCAAAAGTTAAATTGTTAAGGTGATTTTTACACTTTTCACATACCTAATTAACAAGCGGGCGATACAATATGATTAACAAGTAGATAGATGACTGGGTGCACATAGAGAGACCCCAAATACCTTCGTGGAATGCGGAAAGGTTATTTGGGGTCTTTTTGTTTTGCTTTCATTCATTTATTCACTAAAAAAGAACTGGAGGCAGGGAAAAATGAGAAAACTCAGCTTGGTATTGGTATTGGCATTAACACTTTTGATATTGGCTGCATGCGGCGGTTCAAACGATGAAGAGGGAAGCGCAGCGGCGGATTCCACAGAAGCTTCAGCAGATAAAATCGAACTGAGTTACTGGTATGCATGGGGCGACAAAATCGGTGAAAACAACGAAAATTTGGTTAAGCAATTCAACGAATCCCAAGATGAAATCCATGTGAATGCTGAGTTCCAGGGCACTTATGATGAACTTCATGCCAAGACACAAGCGGCTTTTGCGGCGGGCAATGCTCCTGAAGTCACACAGAATGAAATTGCTTCAATAGGTGTTTTTGCAAAATCTGGAATGACACAGGACTTGACTGCTTTTAGTGAAAATGATGAAGAGATCCAAATGGACGATTTTAACCAAGGGCTTATGGGGAACTCGTACGTTGACGATAAATTGTACGGTTTGCCATATTTAAGAAGTACGCCGATTCTGTATATGAACACCACTTTAGCGGAAGAGGTCGGTCTGGATCCGGCTGGCCCGAAAAACTGGGGAGAATTTGAAGAATATGCAAAAGCATTTACAGACGGTGAAGGCCGAGTGGGTATGTCGTTGCCGATTGATATCTGGTTCTACGAAGCGTTTATCGCTCAGGCGGGCGGTTCTACAATGAATGAAGACAGCACAGAAGTAACATTCAACAGCGAAGAAGGTGTAGAAGCATTCGACCTTTGGAGAAAAATGTCGAATGAAGGAACATTGAAACTATCATCAGGTACAGAAGCAGGCGATAAAGCAAGGCAGGACTTTGTCAACGGCCATTCGGGTATGTTATTTTCTTCGACGGCCGACTTGTCTTACCTGCTTCAGCTTTCCGAGGAAAAAGGATTTGATTTGAATACCT
>JASLAI010000059.1 GCA_030147225.1 Planococcus sp. (in: firmicutes)
TGCCCAGTGCAGGCTTTGCATTTCCTCGCCGTCAGAAGACGCGATGCCGTAAGTAGATAACACGACATCCGGCTTTTCTTCCGCTAAAAAGGCAGTGAATTCTTCGCCTTTCGGACGGATGCTGCCGTAATGGGTCACAACTTTCAAATCAGGCGCAAAACGCTCCAATTCTTTTTGCCAGTTGCCGAGTACGGAAGTTGGGCAGACAATCAATGATGGCCGCTCCGGATTTTTTCCGTGGACATGGAGCAAATACGTGATCAGCTGAACGGTTTTTCCAAGTCCCATGTCATCCGCAAGACAGAGGCCAAAGCCTTCTTCACGCATGAAGACCAAATAATCGAAGCCAATTTTTTGATAAGGGCGCAGCTCGGTCAACAGATTTTGCGGCAGTACCGTTTCAGGCAAGTCGCGTTTATCCAGTAATTTATCAAGCAAGGTTTTTAGGGATCGGTTCAAGTGGAACTCAACCAGTGGATCTTCTTCATCCGCTGTCTCTTCCAACATGATTTCAGGTACATTCTGGAATAGCATATCTTTGATTGTCCAGTCTGCATCTTCAGCTTCTTCAATCATTTTGCGCAATTGCATCAGCAAGTTTGAATCGACACGCACCCATTCATTTCCGATGCGAATAAATTCCTTATTATCGGAAACGAGACGCTGGAAATCCTGCATGCTGAGTTCATGGCCATTTAAAGAAAATTGCCAGTCAAAATTGATGATTTGGTCGAGGCCAACAACCGACGCTTTCTTAATTGGTGAGTTAACATTGGCTTTGACGCGAATTTTTGATTCCTGGACAGCTTTTAGCCATGAAGGAATTGATACTTCAATGCCAAATGCCTGCAAAATTTCTGCATCGTTGCGCAGAAATTCGAGAATTTCCGAATCGGTCCATTCCACACGATAAAAGCGGTCTTCGTCATATCGATCGACAGAAGGGCATAGGCTCAACAATAAGGATTGGCGTTCTTTAATATCTTCCGCAAAAGGCCGCCATTTCTCCGGCAGCGCCTTGTCGATTGGTTCATCTGCACGTCGCTTGGAAGGTGACCAATACACACTGCCTCGTTTTGAACGCATCACGACTTTAAAGGACCAGTATTCATCCGCATCAGGTTCGCTTAACTGCACAGCGACGACATAGTCGTCTGCGTCCAGCAAACCTTGCCAACCTGCTTGTTGGACAAATCCTTGGACATAAGGCAATTGGGCAACGGATAATCCTTTTTGGCGCAATTGGTGGTGGATGGTATCGCCAAGGAAGGTACGAATTTCTTCGTCGCCGTAGTTATCGCTAATGATGATCTCATTGTCTTCAACAGAAACATGATCCCATAAATCGGGATCGCTTAACGAATCGGCTACTTTTCCAGCTAGCTTTAACCAGCTTTCATCTTCTGCGCGCTGCCCGGCAAATGTCACATAATGGTGAGGTTCACTCTGGAACAGTCGGACAAAATCAGCAGGAGTCAGCACCAAATCTAAGCCATCAGTCTGTGCCGTTAATCCGAAGAAGCTGTCTTTATCAAGAAAATACAAATACGGCTTCCAGATTTCCGGAGGAATCCGGTTGCCGGCTTCATTGGTCGCCTGGATACGGAAAAGTTCTCCACGATTGATTGCTAAGTAGTAGAGGCGGCTTCCTTCAGTTTGGAATTGATTCATATAAGATTTCCTTTCTCGATCTCTTCCTGTAGTGCACGCAGCCGTTTATTCTGTGTGCGGATTTCATTGATGTAGGCGGTCCAGAACTCCATTTGACCGCTCTTTTTACAAGCGGCTTTCATCTTTTTCCAAATTCGGACAGCCTGTTTATAACTCGGGCGATTGCGTTCTTCAAGATGAGCGAGTGCGTACCGGTGGAATAGCGGCAGTACATAATCCGGTGCTGCTGTCTGCACTTCCTTGAGTCCACATTCTTCTGCGAAATACAAAGGCGAGTTATGCAGGTGATGCAGTTCTGCCCATTGTTTGTATAATTGTTTTTCGATTAAATAGGCAGAGTAGGCAGGGAGTCCGTAATGGCCAAATTGCTTGAACAAGTCTTCCCAGTCCAATTCGCTCAACTCGATTTGTGAAAATAAACGGCTCAGCGTCCGTACATATTGATGCCGGTATTGCGTATAGAGCCCTTCAAACAGAAACGTTTTCACATGTGGTTTGATTGCCATCAGAATAGTAGTCAATGCCTGTGGATGGTTTTCTTTTTCAGCAAGAACTGCAAGTTCGACCCAGTCATGAGTCTCGTTGGGTGATATTTTCTTGACGTCCAATTCCTTTTTTAAAATGATCGTAAAAAAGGCTTTTAACCGTTCATCTGGTTTTTTCAGCGCAGTTAACTCTTCTTCACGCAGCTTGTTGTTCGTAAATAGATTGTTCCAAAACAATTGATAAAGTGAAAAACGCTGTGAAAACGAGCTGTCTTTAACTTCCATGAATTCACGAATCAAGGTTTTCAAGTGTTCAAAAAAAACGTCTGCTTCGAATGTACGATGCTGCCCACGCAGCTGGCCCAGCAAATCGCGCAATTCATGCAACTCATCGTCAAACCAGGTCTTAAAGAACGAGTGATGAACTTCTTGTGTGCCGGCGATAAAAGTCGACCACACTTCCGTCAATGAAATAAAATGGGCATAAGCGCGGTAAAGCACCTTCCATTCCCGCTCTAAAGGCATGTAGGATAGGGCGTTTTTTAAACGGCCATCGTACATTTGCTCAAAATAGAAATAATTGCGGGTCGTATAATCCGGAATGGCATCACGCCATATGCTGCGGACCAATTTTGTCCACTGCTCAGGAGAACGTTTTTCCGCCAGCAAGGTCAGCTGTTTGTTTTCCGGCTCCCGCCATGAAGCAACCCACTCGGAGAGAGAACCGATTTTTTGGTAAAGCGCAAAAACGACCGCCAGCCGGTGGCGGCACATCGAGTCCTGCGGACAGGCACAAATTGCAGTGAGTTTATCGAAATTGAGTATCACTTTAACTGAATGTGCATCTTTGACAATTGCTTCAAGCAAGAGGCGCTCTTCATTAAACGACTGAATCTGCACACCGTCGTGGCGCACTAAAAAGACTGCTTTTCGAACCATTTCTTCATCCAACGCACGCGTCGGTTGAAGTGATTTGTCGATAGCAGCCATATAATTGTGAATCGTATCTTCGAATCTTTTCGCCAGGGATTGAACCGTAGCCATATGCATCGCCCCAAAATAAACTTTCCTTCTATTATACGACTTTCTGACTGCTCCGTAAATGATGAAGAATAGTTGTCTATTTTATAACCTGAATAAACCTTGCTTTATTTTTTTCGAGTCCTTGTTTTATGTAAAACAAATGGTATTATAAAAGTAATAAAGACCTAATTATATTTTTTTAGATAGGAGAATGATAGTTGCTCAATTCGTTCGTTTTGGAAATCCCCGACTTGCGTTCCGTTTTGCACCCAAAAGACGTCGTGGCTTGGGAAGTAGTCTATGCTAAGGCAGAATTGGTATTTGGTAAAATCAGCTGGCAAATCTCGTCAGATGGTGAATGTTACAGTATCCCAAACCCTCGATTGTTTCCGGAGTACCTGGAACAGATACAGGTCGATTTCAAAATGAACCAAATCATCTTTTATAAGAGGCAGCTGTCCGATGAAGAATTCCATAGTCTGGTCACATACATTATGGAAAAAGTATCTCTTTACATCAATCCAAACGAAATGCATT
The DNA here is from genome assembly GCA_030147225.1 of Planococcus sp. (in: firmicutes). GTDB lineage: Bacteria > Bacillota > Bacilli > Bacillales_A > Planococcaceae > Planococcus. The sequence goes on from JASLAI010000059.1 coordinate 3,717, forward strand.
TTATGGTAACTCCGCCGCGTCATCGCCATCAGCGGATGCGCACAAAAAAATAACTGGTTTTTTGAACTCCCTCAGATCGATTCCAATGATCTGAGGGGTTTTAAATTAGTGCGGTGAGAGTCTCATGCGGGTAAAGATATAAAACTTATTTTAACAAGTCGGTTTTTAGTGCTAGGACAAGGCTTTCGTGCTAATTGCCATTATCATAGAAGAAGCCTGGAAGAACGAGCGAAAAACGGTAACTTCTCTGGAAGCAGCATACGCCTCTGACACTTTCTTTAATAAAAAAAAATTTTCTCCATAAAAATTTGTGACAAAAATGTGCCTGCGAACGTCTATTATATATAGCTGTTCGCGTGCAATTTTATTTTCGAAAAATGGTTTTTATGGTATGATATATATAATCAGAATATTACAAAAGATGGGGGGTGAGTCAGATGTTGCATGTGAAGCTCATGAAGCCGTTCTATACAAAAAAAGAAGGGCATTTGGTGAAGTTCGTGTTTGCTTATCAGTACTTCTCAATCATGAAAGACGACGAGCTTTTTCATTTCATTCCTGTGGAAGGAAAAGAGATTATCGTCAACCTTAATACGTTCCAAGTAGAAAATCTCTCTGAAGTTTTTGTTTTCCAAAAAGGGAATCGCTTTATTCGTTTGCCTTTATACCAATTATTGCTCGTGTCGGATATTCACAGACATCTTCAAGCGATCTTGCAGGAAGAAAGAGCCGAATTGATCGAAGTGAACGATCAATCAAGAAAAGAAGCCGCCGACGCCATTTATTTTTTGGAACAGGAAAACTACAACCGCATGATCGATGAAGCATTAAGTGCAGGAGATCGAGCGATGTTCGAGGAATTAATAGCCCAACAGCGGGAATCACAACAATTACATGGAGGTTTGTAAAGTGAAATCAGCAGCCTATGGATAACGTACGCCTTTCCGGATCAATCATTGGGAAGGCGTTTTTGTATGCGAAAAAAACTCCACATTAAAAGCTCTTTTCCACTTGTTTGGGAAAAGAGCTTTTAGGTTTCTGCGTTCTTCATAGGTCACCCCTTACATTAAAGTGTAGAAATTGATAAACAGCATAATTGCTGTAGATCCAGCTGCACCAATTGCAAGATCTTCCCAGCCGAGTTCCAGTACTTTGTCAAAATTCATCGCAATCCGCTCCTTTTCGATTGGGTTTAATAATGGAAGATCTTACAGGTAAGTTACCGTCTGTGATAACTTATTTTTAGTATAAATAATTGAACTATAATAAACATCGTCCAAAATGACTAAAAATTCTAAAAAATTAACTAAAAGTAGTTTTTTATTCCGATTTCGAAGAACAGAATGGCTGCCATCTGATTGAACTATGGAGAAGGTATTGGTACATTGAATCATAGGGAGAGCGTAAAGTGCAGAAGGAAGGAGTCTTTGTGATGAAATTCTATTTGTCGATGGATATGGAAGGTGTCGCAGCCTTACCGGATTATACATATATGGATTCCAATGAAGCCAATTACGCAAGAGGGCGCCGATTGATGACGGAATTGGCAATGCAGGCAAAATTCTGTTGAACCGGGTTTGATTAAATCGTTTGCCAACCAGGTTATAATGAACAAAGCATGTAATTTAAAAAAGAGGAGTAGATGATTTTGCGTAATTTGCCGAAACGACTGAAAAAAGGGGATACCGTTGGCGTAATCGCGCCTTCTAGTCCGCCAAATCAAGAAAATTTGCAGAAAGCCTTGCCGTTCCTGGAGGCGCTCGGATTGAAAATCAGGTTGGGCAAATCACTCGATGCGGCACATGGTTATTTGGCTGGTACCGACGAAGAGCGATTGGCCGACTTGCACGCCATGTTTGAAGATCCGGAAGTGTCAGGCATTATATGTGCTGGCGGAGGATTCGGTGCAGCGCGCTATGCGGACCAAATCGATTATGCCATGATCATGGAAAACCCAAAAGTGTTCTGGGGATATTCAGATATTACGTTTTTACATACCGCCATTGGCGAGTACGCCAACTTGGTGACCTTCCATGGACCCATGCTGGCATCGGATGTCGGCAAGAAAGAATTTCACGAACGCAGCGGCCGTATGTTCGGCCAATTGTTCGAGCCATTCGAGCTGCATTATACGGAAGAAGTGGCGCCGCTTGAAACGCTTGTAGGCGGAGTCGCACAAGGTGAATTGGTCGGGGGCAACTTGTCGCTGATCCGCAGCGCAGTCGGCACCAAATTCGACTTGGATGTCAAAGGCAAAATCCTTCTGATTGAAGACATCGATGAAGAGCCTTACGAAGTGGATGAAATTCTTAACCAATTGCGGATGGCGCGGAAATTCGATGAAGCAGCAGGCATTGTCATCGGGGACTTCAAAAATGCCGAACCGAAAAAACGCAAGCCGTCATTGACCTTGAATCAAGTATTCAACGACTACTTTAGCGACTTGAAGATTCCGGTCGTCAAAGGCTTTAAAATCGGCCATTGTGAACCCCATTTCTCTGTTCCGCTTGGTGCTCTTGCACGGCTGGATGGCGACGCCAAAACCTTGACCATCTTACCGGGTGTCCAGTAACGCTGCCGTACTCAAAAGGGATTGGCTTTCAACCGATAGAGCACAATAAAAGCGAAGAAATCGACAACGAAACGGAGTGAAGAAATTGCTGCAAACAGAATCGACCGCATGGGTATGCAGTGTTCCAGTTGCAACTGTCTGGACCGCGCCTGAAAAAGCGCGTCCCGTCGATACGGAGAGCATCGCAGAAAATCCAAATATCAATAAATGGCTGCAGGAAATGAGCCGTGAGGACAATAAAGATTTGACTGACAGCGGCCGCATTCAAACGCAGCTTCTTTACGGGGAGCCTGTAATAATTGTGGAAGTGCTAGAAGGCTGGGCAAAAATTATTGCACTTTGGCAGCCTTGCCACAAAGATGAGCGTGGGTATCCTGGATGGGTACCCGTTAGCCAACTAAAGGAAGTAGAAGCTTTAAGTGAGCTTGGCTATGCCCGTGTAAAAGCGAACAAAGCGCAGCTTTGGACAACGGAGTTCAAACCGTTAAAAGCGGTATCCTTCAATACGCTGCTGCCAGTCAAAGAGCTCGGTGACTTTATTCGCCTGCAGACACCGGATGGGGACGCCATGATCATGTCAGACATGGTAGAAGTAGTTGCCGGATACAACCGGGGACCGCAAGGAAGCGGCATAGATATTGCAAAGCTGGGAGCCGGATTTTTGGATCTGCCATATTTATGGGCGGGCATGTCGAGCTACGGCTATGACTGCTCAGGGTTTACTTATAACCTGATGAAAGCGAATGGCATCATCATTTCACGCGATGCGGTTGACCAAGCCCAAGAAGGCAACGAAATCGATCAGCAGGATCAGGATTCTTGGCATATTGGAGATTTGCTGTTCTTTGCCTATGAAGAAGGAAAAGGAAGCATTCACCATGTAGGAGTCTATTACGGCAACGGTTTGATGCTGCATTCACCGACTCCCGGAAAAGCGGTTGAAATCATTGAACTCGCGGGCACAAAACATGAAATTGAGTTATGCGCGGTTCGGCGCTTTACAGAAAAAGAAGACCGTGACTAAAGAAGAAACTTCCTCTCTATATTTTCCAAACTGTCTGCTGTCATAAGCTTTAACAAGAAATTCATTATGCTCTTATGTTTGCTTAGAGATGAAATGAGTGGCAGATTGTGATATAATATGCAGATAGTGTTTTAAAAAGAGAGGCGTGGTAATGATGGCATTCCAACCCCATGAAAAAGAAGTATCAGAATTCGTAGCAGCCCGCTACATTGGCGAATGGATTTCTTTCACTCGCAACGGCGTCGATGTTAACGGCACCATCTTTAAAATTATGGACAACTCGGTGATTGTTGAAATTTCACCAGAAGATGCAAAAGAAATTGGTGCG
>JASLAI010000069.1 GCA_030147225.1 Planococcus sp. (in: firmicutes)
CCCAGTATCCACTTTGGTGGAATCGACTTGAGCTTCTTCCAGTCGATCAACGGGAGAATTTCCATGGAGAAACTGCCTCCCCATGGCGGGAGAATTGCTTTGATATTCTCATCCAGCAGAAAGGACATCAATTCTGCTGCCCGCTTTTCTTTTGATGCACTTCTTCCTTTTTGTTGAGTCCAAGCTGTTTCTCCCATCACCACTTTGTAACCATATGCTTCTACGTTTTCTTTTGCTTTAGACAAGAGAACGTGCAGAGATTCTTCTGCGCCACTAGAAGGAGCTGTTACACCGATCACATCTCCTCGTTTTAATGGTTTAGGATACTTAACTTGCATGCCACACACCCCTTTTAAAATTGGTTATTAGGCGATTATCTCATAACGATTTTAGAAATAATTGTAAGTATTAAAACATTAAAAAGAATGAAAGTCAGCAGCCTTTCACATGTCTAGCGTAAAAAAGATGCTTTAGTATTTCACCTCTTTCCTTCTATCTGCATCAATTTTTCTTATAGTTCTTTTTAGTAAAGCGAGTAATTTTCATAGTTTTTTGAAACAACTTTTTTCAAGTCAAGGCAGCGCGAAATTTTGAACAAATTAATGCAATTAAATCATCTAGCGTTCCAATCACCTTTTCAACTTCTGGAAGGTGGTAAAACGTGCTCGTTAACGACACATCATTGATTTCCTCATTTGGAGAATATAGAAACACTTTTTTGTCGCCAGCTAAGGCTAGACCCAGCTCAATGTGACTGCCTTTTCCACCCGGCAGCAGAATCACAACAAAATCTGAAGCCATTACCGCATTCTTCTCTTTCACACCTATATCCGCTAACCCAGCTAAAGTTGTAGCAGGACTATTTATAGTCCAATCATAAGTGTGGATAAATCCTTGATTCACTAGTTTTTGATTCACATATCTGACTTGATTTTTATTTATCAAGCTTGAAGCTACATAAAATTTCATTTGGAGTTCCCCTTCTTCTGATAACTAAATGATATGTAAACTATTTATAGCTTTTACTACACTTAGAATAATGTCTAGGAAAGCAGATTGTACTGCTCAATATCTTGGACTACATTTTGTACTGCCCGCTTCCAAAATTCTGGTCGAGAAAGTTCAATTTGGAAATGATTTATTGCCAGCTGTTCCAGTGGCAATTTTCCCGTCTCACTCAAGAATCCCTTAAATTTCAGATTGAAATATTCATCTTCTTTCGCTTGTTCCAAAAGGCCAATACTAAATAAAAATCCGAAAGAATAGGGATAATTGTAAAAAGGAACCGATGCCTGATAGAATTGCACATATTTCGTCCATACATACGGTTCGTATTCATGTAAACTGCTTCCATAAGCTTTTTCCTGGCATTTCAGTGAAAGTTCTTCTATCTGTCGAAAATCCAAAGGACTTTCTTTTCGATATTGATAAAACTCATTTTCAAATAAGTAGGCGCCTCTGATCGACATCAGGTAATTTAAGCTCCGTTCAATCTTCGGTCCCAGAATCGCTTTTTTGGCTGAATCTTCATGGGCTTGTTGCAGCATATGGTCGATAAATACAGTCTCGAAAAGATGGAAGATGTTTCAGCCATAGTCATTTCCAATAGATCATCTCTGAACTGAAGCGAAGGGTTATTTTGCATCTGCTTGAAGTGCCATGCATGACCCAATTCATGAGCAAGCCTTCTGGCACTATCTAAGGTGTCGTCATAACTTAACGTAATTCGTGATTCCCCTTCCTGAACAAAAGGAGCACAAAAACCTCCCGAGGATTTTGCTTTGCGTGGTTCTGCATCTATCCATCCCTTGGCAAGAGCTTCTTTCACGAACTCGCTCATATTACTATCAATAGCAGCCAGAGAATTCATGATTTCTTCAACAGCCTTTGGGAACGTAATCCGAAGCGAAACCTTTTGGGATGAAGTCATCAACTCATGCCAAGATATTTTTTTAGTTCCAGATTCTTTTTTCTTAAAATACTTTGAAAGCCCGCTCATATTATCATCTACTTCATTCCACATAGCATTGAGTGTTTGACCTGTTATACCATTAAGTTTGAGCGATTCATCCAGGCAATCTATCTTTTTGATTTTGTTTTCATGAAGTCTAATCCCAACCATCTGGTTATAAATTGAAGCGAAGATATTCGATTGCGTTTCCAAAGTTTTATTCAATTCGGTAAATACATGCAGCCGTTCATGCTGCTCTGGATGTGTCAAAGCTAGTTCCATTGCTTCCGCAAAAGAGACTTCTTTTTTTTCATGGCCTAGATCAATTTCTACTTTTAGGCTATTTCGGATTTGACTATAAAGATCTTCAAGACCGCTTAAGGTTTCTCGAGAAAAATTTGAAATTATCTTTTGCTCATTACTACACTTTTCACGATTGTTTAAAAATTCCGTAAGAAAATTCATTTGTTTGTTATTGCTAACCCACTTTTCAAATTGTATGGCGTCCATTTTGTTTAATTGTTCTTCTAAGTTAGAAACAATAGTATAAACTTGTGATTTTAAGCTAAAGATGATCCCGATGATAGAAGATAACTGAGAAGGTTCAATGTCTTCAGTAGTTAAGCAATAATAAAAAGATTCGGCTGATTCAATCCGGCTGATCAATTGTGAAAGTTTTAGGACTTCACTATGCCTTAAAACAGCTACATTTGACTCCTTCTCTATTTCAAGTAACTTTTCTCTGATTGTACTCAATTGTTTTTTGAATTTCTTTACATCTGTTTCATATTCGAGCGAACTTAAATTCCAGCGAGTAAGTAAACCAGATGCCTCCATGTTCTTTCCACCCCATATCAATATTATAAAAAACCTATTGCTCTTTCAGATTACCAGATAATGCCTAACAATATTATTCGACCATTGATAATTCTGAAAAATATAATAGAGCGTTTGTAAATTTACTCTCTCATGAACGAAAAAGGTTTTATAAAACAATAGTTAAACCAAAAAAGACAGAATGGCAGATATTCCTGCTTTCTGTCTTCCTATTTGTCTCCTATTGATTTTAAAGGAGGATTTCTAAGTGGTCTCTTATTCTACCAGAGTCACCTTTTTTAAATTCTACTACTCTCACGCTCTAGTCTAACTTTCTAA
>JASLAI010000070.1 GCA_030147225.1 Planococcus sp. (in: firmicutes)
TTGCTGACTTGGTTTTAAAACAATCGTACAACCGGTAACAAGAGCGGTCGCTACTTTTCTCGCCAGAATAAAAACCGGGAAATTCCAGGGAACGATGCCGGCTACAACACCAATCGGCTTTTTGTAAATAAAGATATTTTCATTCGGCCGGTCGCTCGGCACAATCTCGCCTTCGATCCGCCGTGCCCATTCAGACATGTAATGGAAGTAATCGATGGCAAGATCGACTTCACCGCTTGCCAATTCGTAGCTTTTCCCTTGTTCTTCCTGCAGAAGATCAATAAATACATCACGTTTCTCAGCGATCTTGTCGCCAAGCTTACGGACAATTTTGCCACGTTCGATGTTTGGTGTGAGTTCCCAGGCTTTTTGTGCTTGAAACGCAGCATCCACAGCACGATTCACGTCTTCTTTAGTGCCTTTAGGAATTTGCGAAATCACTTTTTCTGTCGCTGGGTTTATAATGTCAATCCATTCTGTTCCAGAAGAATCGGTATACTTGCCGTTTACGTATAATTGGTGCTGTTGCATTTGTCTGCCTCCTTTGTATCTATTAAAGTTTTCCCTTTACTTCAGCGTGTTAAACTGAAAAGAGCACGATATCAAAAAACTGTGAAATACAGGAAAATACTGAACTGTCTGATGTTTGAAACTGCTAGTTCATATGCGCTAAAATTACTCTGCTCACAAGGATTTTCAACTTGTAATGGCGAACTAACTACAGCAACAGCGAATTATAAAAAAGAGGTGTAGTATGAAAAAGTCATTTATTATGTCATGGAGCGGTGGAAAAGATTCGGCGCTTGCTTATTATCGCGCAGTGCTCGAAGGAAATGTGCCATTGGCGTTATTCACGATGTTTGAAGAGGATGGCACCAAGTCCAGATCGCATGGCCTGTCAATTGAAGTCATGGAAGCCCAGGCCGAGCGGATGGGTTTGCCATTGGTTATTGGAAAAGCCAGTTGGGCTGAGTATGAAAAGGAATTTATCGAACAGTTGAAGAGCTTTAAGGCACAGGGAATTGACATGGGCGTGTATGGTGACATCGATTTGCAAGATCATTTGGAATGGGTGCAAAAAGTCAGTGCACAAGCAGATATGGGTGTCAGTCATCCGCTGTGGCAAGAACCGCGGAAAAAATTACTAAAGGAATTGATGAATGAGGGCTTTCGGGCTGTCATAACAGTGGTTGATACCAAGCGCTTGGATGAGCGCTTTTTAGGACGTGAGTTTACGGATGAATTAATCGATGAACTCGAAGCTGCGGGCGTAGATGCCTGCGGAGAAGAAGGGGAATTCCATACAATAATTGTCGATGGCCCGATTTTTGTAGAGGCGGTTCCTGTCCAGTTTGGTGAAAAAATAAGAGTTGGTGATTATGGGATATTGCAAGTAAAACTTCATTCAGAGGAGTGATCTTGGATGATTCAAATTATGGGGATGGAAGAAAAGCACGTTCGCCAGATGTCGGTGCTGCTTGCGAAGCGGCAAGAACGTGAACGGAAAATTTTCTACTTTTTGCCGGAGAGATTTGAAGAAATCGATGATACTGAAGAAGTTTTGCGAAAAATATTGGAACGTCCTTATATTAATGGCATTGTGGCAGTGAGAGGGATTGATGTTATTGGCTACCTGCTTTATGAATTTAAGGAGGATGCTAAGCATGGACGCTACGTGTGGATGGACTATGAGTCCATTGCAATCAGCGAACATGAAAACCCTCGGCTATTAAGGTTGCTGTATGCAGATGCTGGAGCAGAATGGATCAAGCATGGTTATTTTCACCACATGCTAATGGCGCCGCTTGGCAATGAAGCGGTTATTGATCAATGGCTGGATCAATCGTTCGGTTTTGACCAGAAATATGGCATTCTTTCTCTCGATGATTTTGAACCCGAAAATAGTACCCTTCCAAAACTGGAGTTTCGAAAAGGGGACAGAAAAGACGCGCCTCTGCTAAAAAAAATGGCAATGTGGAACAGTATTCATCAAGCTGCGGCTCCTTCTTGGATGCCAATTACACGGGAAACGATGGAAGACGTCCAGAAAAGTTATGAAGCATTGACTGAGGATCAGGATGCTTATTTATGGATGGCTGAACAAGGAGACCGGGTAGCTGGATTCCATGTGTACTTCCGTAAAGAAGACCGGATGAGCCTTGTGACCCCTGAGAATTGTGTAGAGCTGCCCGCAGCTTCTACAAATCCCGACCTTCGTGGAAAAGGAGTGGGGCGTGCGCTGGCAAATCATTGTTTCAGTGAGATGAAAAAGCAGGGGTATGATTATATTTTCGCGGATTGGCATACCCCAAACCAACTAGCTTCTTATTTCTGGCCGCGAATGGGATTTCAGCCCATCATGGTTCGGATGACGAGAAAAATTGACCCGCGGATTGCCTGGGCACATGGCGAGTAAAAGGAAAGTATAAGTTTCTATTCATCTGTTTGACCAACAGCAAATCGAAAGGATGTCCGTTTAAGTGAGCTATTGCTTGAACGGACATCCTTTTCTTTTTATGTACATTTCTTAATATCCTTTCTGCCTAAAAGAAACTGTTGACAATAGTTCGAAAGTTTAGAATAATTAAATAATGTAATGTGTAAAAAAATACTAATTTTGGCAAGGGGGCGTTAAAAAGCTAATTTTGGAAGGGTTATACACCCTCGGAATGACGACGCTTTCATATCTTAAAGGGGGAGTTAAATGATCTGGGTATTTGCTTTTGGTTTAATTACAGTGTTGTCTGTCATAGCAGGTTTGAAAAAGCGGAAGCCGCTTTTCTTTTTAGTGCCTTTTGGCTCGATTTTCGCTTTCATGTTAGTAAAAATCATTATGGTTCCACTGCCTTTCATGGAAACAGTCCGTTTCATTTTTTATTTGAGAGGGTGAACGAAAAAGTAACTGGCTCATCATTAAACGAATGGGGTGAAATTCTTGAGAAAGATTGATAAAAAAGATGCAGATGCTTACTTCCGTATCCGTACAACCTTGGTGGTCATTTATTTGCTCATTGGATTCAGTGCGTCATTCGGAGTGGTCTTTTTTGCAGAAGAGCTTTCAGGTTTCAGCGTAAACGGATTTCCTTTTCATTATTTCATGGGCGCACAGGGCGCTGTATTAATTTTCATCCTCTTACTATTCATCAATGCAATAGTCAATGATCGCATCGACAAGAAATTCGGCCTGGATCAAGATAGGAAGAAATGATCGCCGACTGCATAAGTGCTTCAGAATAAGAAGGCGATAAAGCAATGAGGTAAAATTTCTTGTGACTTGAAAAGGGGGAGAATCATTGGATACACAATTTCTTGTATCGCTAGGACTTATTTTGGCGACCTTCGGGTTATATATCGGAATCGCTTTTTATAACTTAGCCAGAAAAACATCGGACTTTTATGTAGCCGGACGCAACGTGCCGGCTGTCTTTAACGGAATGGCGATCGGCGCCGACTGGATGAGTGCAGCTTCCTTTATTGGGATGGCTGGGACTGTCATGCTTCTTGGATACGATGGTCTTGCCTATATTATGGGTTGGACAGGGGGATATTTACTGCTGACTTTCCTACTTGCCCCACAATTGAGAAAATCAGGGCGTTACACAGTGCCGGAATTTATCGGGGATCGCTACAGAAGCAGCACAGCTCGTTTGATTGCAGCTGTTGCTACAATCATTATCAGTTTCACTTATTCCATCGGCCAACTTTCAGGATCTGGGGTAGTAATCGGTCGGTTGCTGGAAGTGGATACTGCAATCGGTACCATGATTGGCGTG
>JASLAI010000245.1 GCA_030147225.1 Planococcus sp. (in: firmicutes)
CTTCAACGATGCAAGTGTCGCAGGTTTCGATTGGATCTACTTCGGGCATATAACAAATTTGTGGGTGCAGAATCTTTTCTTCGTTAAGCACCTGCAATATGGTTTTTCCCTGTTCAAATTCAACAGAAGAGCCGTTAATCTTAATGGACATGCCAAAACCTCCTTTTTAAATGAAAAAAATCCACTATGAAAAATACACTTGACAAGTGCATCTGTTTCATAATGGAATAGTGTCTTAACAGGAATTGTTAAATGACCAATCCAAGCTTATAGGTTAAAGTGAAAGCGCTGCCGCACAGAGGTACGACAAAACCAACATATGCTATTATTATAAACAGTTGAAATGAGATGCACAACTAGAATTTCAAATAGTCAAAAAATAATGAGTCGAAAGAGGAGGAGACCAATGTCCAGACAAATCCATGAGTTCAATGACATCATTAGAAAGCTTCGGAAAAACCTGTTCGGAAAAGGTCCCGAGCGCATCCAGACCATCTTTGTCAACGACATGGCAATTTCGACTTTGTATGGAAACCTGAGTCCTTCAGAACAATTTATCGCGAGAACACCTGAGGGCAGGGAAATGGTTCACGCTGCACGCACCCGAATGATTCAGAGTGTTTACGCAACAGCAGCACCTGTCGGCATGGAGGAATTGCTTGGGGCGAAATTTGTCCACCTGTTCTCAGACATTAAAGTCGAAGACGATATTGCCGTATCGGTTTTTCTGTTCGACCGGCCAATTGACCGAAAAGGACTTGAAGGAGGTGCACCAGATGCAGCAAGATAAAAATCGGAAGATCCTCCGCTATGAGAAAGGTGCATTTACCGAAAAAGAAGACCGTGTTGTCATTGAACAGCCGGCTACCATCAACATAAACGGCAAAGAATTCATCACCATCGTATGTTCGCCTGAACATATGGAGGAAATGGCGATCGGCTTCTTGGTTGCTGAACGGATCATTCCAAATTACCGGGATATTCAAGATATCCGTTTGGATGAAAAAAGCGGAACCTTATACGTCACTGCCGAGAAAGTCTACCCGTTTTTCGAGCAGCTGCAGAATAAACGGTTTATCAGTTCCTGCTGCGGTATGAGCAGACAAGGATTTATCTTTGCGCATGATGCCATGATTGCCAAAAAGATGTCCGAAGTCCGTGTTACCTTAACGCCAGAAAATTGTTTTCAGCTTATGGATGACATGGCAAATTCAGCAGAAATGTTCAAACAGACGGGTGGGGTCCATAACGCAGCGCTTTGTGATGCAGATGGCATTATCGTTGCGCGGATGGATATCGGCAGGCATAATGCTTTGGACAAAATATATGGGTACTGCCTCATGAATAATATCGATGTACGTGATAAGGTCATCGTCTTCAGTGGACGGATATCATCGGAAATTTTGCTGAAAGTAGCGAAGATCGGCTGTGAGATCGTTCTGTCAAAATCCGCTCCGACTGAACTCGCATTGACTTTGGCCGATGACTTAGGAATTACAGCAGTCGGCTTTATCCGTAATGGATCATTCAATCTGTATACGCATCCTGAACGCATCCTAAATGAGAAAAACACCGTACAGTCAGAAAAATAAAAAATGGTGACAAAAAAAGTTAAGGGTGCTATGATTCTAATCGTCTTACTATTCGGTAAGTTTAAACGTTCAAGTTCAAACAAGCTGCAGCTAAACATTCGAACCGTTTAAACTGGCCATTTCCGCCATTGAAGTCTTTAAATCGCGGCCTTTTTATCGCAATTACCCCAACTGTCAGAAAGAAAATTAATGATTTGGCTCTCTGAAAATCATTTTATATATGCGTACCAATGGAATCAGGAGGTTAGGGGAAAATGAAAAAAAAGCCGAAGAACAGGTGGTTGATTGCTTTATCTGCTGTAGGGATACATATTTCGATTGGATCTGTTTACGCCTGGAGCAATTTTACGAATCCATTGATTGACCAGTTTGGATGGACTACCAGTCAAGTGCAATTGACATTCAGTATCGCGATCCTTTTTTTAGGATTGTCTGCTGCATTTTTTGGCAGTTTTGTTGAAAAGTACGGTCCGAGAAAAGCTGGACTTGTCGCAGCATTGTTCTTTGGATGTGGAATTATCGGATCAGGGTTTGCTGTAAGCGCTTCCTCTTTGCCGATGCTTTATGTGTTTTACGGAGCCCTCGGCGGAATCGGACTAGGTATCGGCTATATAGCACCCGTTTCAACTTTAGTGAAATGGTTTCCTGACCGCCGAGGACTGGCTACTGGACTTGCCATTATGGGCTTTGGTTTTGCGGCAGCCATCAGCAGTCCTATTATGGAAATACTGATCACATCAGTTGGAGTGGAACAGACTTTTTACATACTGGGTGCTGCCTACTTGATCATTATGGTATTGTCTTCGCTTTATCTTGAAAAACCTGAAGAGGGTTGGGCACCTGCTGGTTTTGAAGAGAAAGTTAACAGCGGCAAGGCAGAAAGAAAGATTGATTTGTCCCAGTTGACTGCCAATGAAGCGGTTAAAACCAAACGCTTTTACTATTTGTGGATTATGCTGTTTATTAATGTGACATGCGGCATTGCCATTTTGTCGGCCGCGAAACCAATGGCTATCGACAGCATTGGCATGACGACGATTCAAGCAGCTGCTTTGGTTGGCGTCCTTGGAATTTTCAATGGCCTTGGCCGTCTCGGCTGGGCGGCGATTTCTGATTACATTGGCCGTCCGAATACGTATACGGCTTTCTTCGTAATCCAGATAGCGTTATTTGCATTGCTGCCATTCACAACTAATGCGATCTTCTTCCAGATTATGCTGGCTATCATCTACACTTGCTACGGAGGGGGATTTGCCTCGATTCCCGCATATATTGCCGATATATTCGGCACCAAACAGCTTGGTGCAATCCATGGATACATTCTGACAGCTTGGGCGGCTGCTGGACTTGCAGGCCCATTGTTCGCGGCATTTATGAAAGATAAGACAGGCAGTTATGAAAGCAGCCTGCTGTTCTTCGCCGCACTTTTTGTTGTGGCATTGCTGATTTCACTGGTCATCCGTCTCGATATCCGTCGGATCCGTGCTAAGAATGCAGAAGTTCATGTGCCAGCAAGAACCGAAGTTGCCAGTGATTAAAAACTAATCCTTGAATACCGACGGATCCATACGTCACTCATTTAAAGCCGTAACCATACGGATTCTCAAAACAACCTTGAAATCATTATTCTCAAGGTTGTTTTTAATTTTTAAGAAAAGACAGGTTTGACAGCATAAGAGGCATTGTATAAGTTTAATACGAGCAGGACTATTGTTTATAATGATGAAGATACATAGCGAATTTTAAAAAAACAATTTAAATAAAGCGAGAAATGAATTTGAGGGAGCTGAAGGTAAATGGTTGAGAAACGCAATCCGATTCCTGTTTCAGAAGCGGTTGAACGGGTGTTGAAGCATGCTTTGCCGCTAGGCGCAGAAAAGGTGGAATTGGAAGAAAGTTATGGCCGCATCCTCGCTGAACCAATTGTTGCCCGAAACGATGTGCCGCCGTTTAACCGGTCTCCTTATGATGGCTATGCCATCTATTCAGCAGATTCCGAAGGAGCATCAGGCGACAATCGGATCGCCTTTACAGTAATCGACCACATCGGAGCGGGCGAAGTATCGGCTCGAAAACTGAAGACTCGAGAAGCAATCCGCCTTATGACCGGTGCACAATTGCCAGAAGGCGCAGATGCAGTAGTGATGTTTGAACAGGCGATTGAATCAAACGATGGCATCACTATTCGTAAGCCCTTTGAAAGATGGGAAAATGTCTCCATGAAGGGTGAAGATGTCCAGAAAAATGAAGTAGTTATCGACAGCGGCAGCTTTATTAACCCTGGAACGATTGCATTGCTCGCAACATTCGGCTATACCCAGGTATCAGTGGCAAAACAACCGGTTATCGGAATTCTTTCTACAGGAACGGAATTGCTGGCAGTGAGCGACAAACTAGTGCCAGGGAAGATACGCAACAGCAACGGGCCAATGATTGTAGCGCAGCTGAAACGAATGGGTTTGCGATGCAAAATGTATGGCATGTCCATAGACAAATTGGACGAAAGTTATGAAGTAGTCAAAAATGCGGCGGCTGAAACCGATTGCCTAATTACAACAGGAGGAGTTTCCGTCGGTGATTTCGATTTTCTGCCGGCAATTTACGAGCGGCTTAACGCTGAAGTATTGTTCAACAAAGTGGCTATGCGCCCGGGGAGTGTTACGACGGTTGCAGTGGCAGATGGACGGTATTTGTTTGGTTTATCCGGTAATCCCTCTGCCTGCTTTACTGGTTTTGAGCTATTCGTTCGTCCTGCTTTGCTGAAGATGATGGGGGCAGGGAAACTCTATTTGCCCCAAACACAAGCGAAGCTGGGAGAAGATTTTTCTAAAGCTAATCCGTTTACCCGTTTTATCCGTGCCACTTATGATGGCGTGACGGTGTCGCCGGCTGGCTTCAATAAGTCCAATGCTGTATCATCTATCGCACGAGGCAATGCATTGATTGTCCTGCCGGGCGGTACCCGCGGTTTTCAATCGAGTGATGTTGTGGATGTCCTGCTCCTTGGTGTGGAAGAGGGTTCTGACAAATGGCAGCTGTAAAAGTGCTGCAAGTAGTCGGCTTCAAAAACAGCGGCAAGACGACTTTGACGTTACACTTGCTGAAACAGGCGAAAAATATAGGGAAAACGATTTCGACCATCAAGCATCACGGCCATGGCGGGGCACTTGAAATGCCGGCTGCAGGAACCGATAGCACGCGGCTATTCGAAGAAGGAGCGGAGTGCTCGGTCGCTTATGGCGGTGGGGTCATTCAAATGCATCAACGAAAAGCAGAAGCGTCATTGAGTGAACTGGTGGCACTTGCTTCTCTTGCAAATCCGGATTTGGTATTGGTTGAGGGCTTTAAAGATGCCGATTATGAGAAAATTGTATTGCTGCGGTCAGCGGAAGATTGGGTAGAGCTTCAAAAGCTTGCACAGATCAAGTTAGTAATTGCAGCGGATAAGATGGTACTGGACAATATCCCGATTATTCTGCAGAATGACAGTAAGCAATTGCGCTCTTGGTTTATCAACTGGATGGATGGTGGAAGATAATGAAGGCATTTGAAATAGTGACAGAGGCAATCAACCCTCAAGTTTATGCGGATTTTGTGCTGCGACCGGAAGCAGGCGCTGTAACTTTGTTTACAGGCCATGTCCGAGAGTGGACAAAAGGCGTACGGACATTTCATTTATCCTATGAAGCGTATATACCGATGGCTGAGAAAAAGCTGGCACAGATCGGCGAAGAAATCGAACAGCGCTGGGAAGGTACAAAAGTGGCAATCGCCCATCGTATTGGAGAACTGCAGATCAGTGACATCGCGGTTGTCATTGCAGTTTCATCACCGCACCGAAAAACAGCCTACGAAGCAAACGAGTATGCTATAGAACGAATCAAAGAAATTGTTCCAATATGGAAAAAAGAAATTTGGGAAGACGGCGAAGAATGGATCGGTGACCAGAAGAAAAAACCGGAAGGGGAATTGACATGATCAGCTTGCGTTATTTTGCAGGACTCCGGGAACAAACAGGCGTTTCAGAAGAACAAGTCGATATGGCTGGACAAACTGTGGAAGACCTATGGCAATGGGCAACCCAAAAATACCCGGATTTTTTGTCAGGGGCGGCACGCATCGCTGTTAATGAAGAGTATGCACTGCCGACAGATATTCTGAAGACTGGAGACATTGTCGCTTTTATTCCACCGGTAAGCGGAGGATGAGCTCTACAGTAGGCATCCTGCTGGCAGGCGGCTTATCGCGTCGTTACGGTTCGCCAAAAGCGTTTGCTAAAATGGAAGATGAGTTTTTTTACGAACGCGCATATAATGCATTGGATCGTATTTGTGACCAGGTTGTCATTGTTTCCAGACCGGAATTGCTGTCGCGTTATCCATCTGCATATGATGTCATTACCGACCTTGACTGGATTAAAGGACAAGGTCCTTTGGCTGGCATCCTTTCAGGTATGACGGAAAGGCCAGCGGATAAATACTTCGTATTGCCTTGTGATATGCCGTTTGTCAAAGCTGCCGAAGCCGACAAGCTTATGTCGTTAGTTGAAGACTCATCGGACATTACCGCTATTCATAACGATAACGAGAAAATGCCTTTGTTCAGCGTCTGGAACAGCCGTATTAAAGACCAGCTGGAGCAGGAGCTTGCAGACAGGCAACACCGTGTTATGAAATTCATGGAAAAAGTGAATACCGTTTGGATTGAATCATCAGAAATTCATCAGGATCCGTTAGTTTTTCAAAACTTAAATGAACCGGAAGACTAAGAGAGGGGTGGCATTATGGCCATACAACCAGTACAGGACCAATATCACCGTCCAATACGGGATTTGCGGATTTCAGTCACCGACCGCTGCAACTTCCGTTGTTCATATTGTATGCCAAAAGAAGTTTTCGGTGATGATTATGTATTTTTGCCGAAACAGGAATTACTGTCATTTGAAGAGATTCATCGCTTGACCAAAGTTTTTGCGGCGATGGGCGTTAAGAAAATCCGATTGACTGGCGGAGAACCGCTTATGCGAAGAGGGCTGCCGGAATTAGTTGGAAAAATCCTTTCTGTTGAAGGTATAGAGGATATCGGTTTGACGACCAACGGTCTGCTTCTTGGAAATCATGCGCAGGCACTTTACGATGCAGGGCTGCGGCGATTGAACATTAGCTTGGATGCATTAGATGCTGAGTTATTTGGCAAGCTTAATGGCAGAGGTGTTGATCCATCACATATTTTAAAACAGATCGATTTTGCCAAGCAAATCGGTTTTGAAATAAAAGTGAATATGGTTGTACAAAAAGATGTCAACGAACACGAAATTCTTCCCATGACTGCTTATTTTAAAAAACGCGGCATCACTTTGCGCTTTATTGAGTTTATGGATGTCGGCAATGATAATGGCTGGAGCTTTAAAAAAGTGGTAACTAAAAAGCAGATTTTAGAAAAGCTGCAAACAGTTTATAAATTGGAGCCGGTTGATAAGGATTATTACGGTGAAGTGGCGAAGCGTTACCGATTTGAAGAAGGAGATGCCCAGGTTGGTTTTATTACGTCCGTCTCGGAGTCTTTTTGTTCTTCTTGCACACGTGCCCGACTGTCTTCAGATGGAAAATTTTATACATGTCTATTTGCCACGGGGCATTTTGATATCCGTGAACTGATTCGGAATGGCCTGAGCGATGAGGAACTACTTGAGAAAATTTCCGCTGTTTGGGAGCGCCGCGACGACCGTTACTCGGATGAGCGGACTGAATTAACAGCAAAAAACCGCAATAAAATTGGGATGTCTTATATTGGTGGATGATTGAGTGGCTGAACAATAAAAAAGGCGTTTCCTGTGAATACAGGAAACGCCTTTAGACTGTAGACAAAGTCTAACCAAAATGAATAGAAGTGTATATCCCCAACCGGTCTAGCCACTTCGCGTTCTGTGGGCTCAGCTTCAGCCTCCTCGTCACTGGAAAAACCCATGCTCCTGCATCGCTGCGCTAGCTTCGTCGCAAAGGCTTGACCTTGCAAGCTTCGGCCAATGCCTTTCCTGCGGGGGCTTCAGCTTTAGTCGCTGCGCTGCTTCCAACAGGAGTCTTCGTGGCCAGACCGGTTGGAAACGTGTTGCTTTCATCAAAGAAAGAAGCCTTTAGTCAGTTCTAGAAAAAATAGTCTCAACCAAACCTGGTCACCCTTCACTCAAGAATCGGGAGCGCAAGGCGGCGACTCCAGCGGGAAAGCGAAGTGCCGAAATCCACTCGGACGTCAGGCCGAGTTGTTCGGCGCGAGCCCGCGGAACGCGTCCGCCTGGAGCGCTGGAATCGATATAAATACGATGAAATAAGTAGTTATTCGTTGAATGAACTTTATATTCTTTTGTCTAAAAGCTAAAGGCGTTTCCTGTGAATACAGGAAACGCCTTTAGCTATTTTTTATAGGGAATTCATATTTGCAGTACACAGAAAAATGTCGCTGTCTTAGCTAGTTGTTTATTATCTTTCTTTAACCGGCACGTAAGTTTGCATGCCCGGTCCGATATAATCCGCGCGTGGACGGATCAGGCGGTTGTCTGCGTACTGCTCCAGAATATGCGCCAGCCAGCCCGATGTACGGGATACCGCGAAAATTGGCGTGAACAAGTCATGCTCGATGTTCAGGCTATGGTAAACAGATGCGGAATAGAAATCCACGTTCGGCGGCAGGTTTTTCTGGCCTGTGACGATTTCGTCGATTTTCACCGACATCTCGTACCATTTTTCTTCTCCGCGGATCTTCGTCAATTTCTGGGACATGTCGCGCAAATGCTTCGCGCGCGGGTCGCCCTTGCGGTAGACGCGGTGGCCGAAGCCCATGATTTTTTCTTTGTTCGCCAATTTT
>JASLAI010000144.1 GCA_030147225.1 Planococcus sp. (in: firmicutes)
TTCAAGTGTTGCAATTCCATCCTTACTGACGAGCTCTTCTTTAGTAAAGCCGGCAATTGTTGAAATAATGGCTGCCCGAACTTCAGATGTGCGTTTTTCTGCTTCTTCTTTTGCTTTTTTATTGTCTAATGCGATATTAAACTGAACAACAGCAAAACTACTGGGAGAAGCCAGATTCGTAGTAATGATATCGGTGTCGATGCTCAATTCCACTAATTCTTCCGCAGTTAAAGGTTTGTCTTCAGAGCTTTCTGTTTTTTGTGAGAACAAAAACGCAGCGCCCACTCCAATAACCGACGCTAAAATGATGATAATAAAAATATTTTTAAATTTCCCCATGCTGTACACACCTCTTAATCCATATTTTCTTTTTGATAAGGGGAGATTAATACTTCCACCCGGCGGTTTTCCTCTCGGCCCGCTTCGGTATCATTCGAAGCAATCGGCTGGTACTCACTATAACCGGTGGCACTGAATTTACGCGGATCCAATTTTTCGTTTTCGAGAAGAATTTTCATAAAAGTGATGGCTCTCGCTGAACTCAGCTCCCAATTGCTTGGGAATTCTCGGGTGCCTGTTGGCACATTATCCGTATGTCCCTCTATATAAATCATGCGTGGTGTATCGGTAATCAATAAATTCGAAATTTCTTTTGCCACTGTTCTGGAATCTTCGAAGATTTCGGCCTGACCTGATTGAAAAAGAACACCTTCGGTTATCGTCAGCATCAGTCCTTTTGAGGTAAGCTTGGTCTGAAGTCTTGGAGACAAGCCTTTTTCATCAATATACCCATCAATCTTCGCTTTGAATTCCGTCAGTTCTTTCTGATCTTCGGCCCATGACATTTCATCCTGGCCTTCAGTTGTCGAGATCTCAGTCTTCAATTCTTCAATCGGAGGCGTGACTTCCATACTTTCAGTAGGTGCTTCCTTTTCCAAAACGCCGGTCCCGCCTTGCAGCTCACTATTGAAAGAGCTGGAAATCGCCTCAAATTTTTGGGAATCTACTTCACTTGCAGCAAACAGGACGATAAATAAGGCAAGCAGCAATGTTAAAATATCCGCATAAGGCAATAGCCAGGCTTCGTCTACATGTTCTTCGTGTTTTTTTTTACGCTTCAACACGAACACCTTCTTTGTCTTTTCCTCTTGTTTCTTCTTCAAGGACTCGATCTTTTACCGGTAAATACGTCAGCAGCTTTTCTTCCACTGTACGGACTGGCAGACCGCTTTGTACGGCCAATATCCCTTCCAGCATGATCATTTTCATTTTTGCTTCTTTTTCGGATTTCCGTTTAAGCTTGTTAGCAAAAGGATGCCACAGTACATAGCCCGAGAAAATCCCGAACAAGGTTGCAATAAAGGCTGCGGAAATCGATTTTCCAAGCAATGCTACATCATCCAAGTGCCCCAGTGCCGCAACCAAACCGATAACGGCACCAAGAACTCCGAGTGTTGGTGCATAAGTTCCTGCTTGAGCAAAAATCTTTGCACCTAGTTCGTGGCGGTCTTCCATCGCTGCAATCTCTTCTTCCATCATTTCACGGATGTATTCCTGAGACTGGCCATCAACGACCATTTTCAATCCACGCTGTAAAAATGGATCTTCCACTTCATCTGCTTTTTCTTCCAAAGACAACAAGCCTTCTTTTCTTGCCAGCATCGCCCATCCTGTAAACATAGGAATCATTTCTTTGACAGTAGCCATTTTCGATTCGCTGAAAATGACTTTAAATAAACTCGGAATCTGTTTAACTTCTTCCATCGGAAATGCCACAAGAATACAGGCAATCGTACCGGCAAAGATAATAACCAGTGCTGCCGGGTTAAACAAAGCGATTGGACTGGACCCTTTTAAGATCATTCCGCCGATCAAGACGGTAAATCCAAGTATTATGCCAACCCATGATGTCTTATCCACGTTCATACCTCATTTCATCTTTATACATACTTGCTACACATCATTTAGAGCATAGCTTTTGCAAGAGCTCAGCCAAAGAACACTATATTCTTGCTTCACTCAGCTTGAAGGGCCGCGTTAACTATTTTTAGCTATTGCCATTGCTTCTTTCCAAGTGTTGCGCATATCTTTCATCAGTGTTTCCACTTCTTCGAGTGCTTCTAGATCGTTTTTCATATTAGCGTCCAGCAGGCGGCTGTACATGTATTCATACATCTGAGCTAGAGCAGCTGACATTTCGATCTTTAAATCCAACGTGATGCGGAGTTCTTGAACAATGTTTTGTGCTTTGATGATGTTAGTGTTCTTCTCTTCAAAGTTCTTTTCGGCAAGCGCGCGTTTTGCCATTTTCATAAATTTCAAGCTGCCGTTGTAAAGCATCATAGTCAGTTCCTGCGGAGATGCCGTCATCACTGAATTCTGCTGGTAGGCCTGATAAGGATTTATTGTTGCCACGTGTTGTTTTCCCCCTCGATCTTAATTCCGTTTATCTATGAACGAACCTTCAGTGGATACGGTTTGATAAGCGTTGCTGTATTTTTTTGATATTTCTTTTGTTTGAGCGATGCGATTGATCTGTGCAAAAAAGGAGTGGTGCAAGTCGTTGAGCAAGAGATGAAGCTGTTGATCGATTTCCTTTACTTGTTCAATGATGGACTGCTCTTCAGCTGTCCATTGAAAGTTTTTTTGCTTCATAAAAGTTTCTAACTGTTTAATAGATTGCTGTCGGCCATAAAATATAGTCTCAAGCGATTCAACGCTGCCTTCGTCATTTGCTTCCATTCGTGAATTGATGTGCTTTGCTTTTTTGTAAAGTTCCTGCGTTTGTTCCAAAAATGCATACATAATCTTTTTTGAACTCATTACGAACCACCAAACATGTTCTGCTGCATCCATGCGCTTTGTGAATTCATCTGGCTTAATGCTTTCTCCATTGCAGTGAATTGTTTCCAGTAGCGGTCTTCCACGCGTGATAGGCGATCCTGCCAGCGGCTAATTTCCTGGTTCATCTGCTTAATCTTCTTAGAAAGTATACTGTTGTCGA
>JASLAI010000170.1 GCA_030147225.1 Planococcus sp. (in: firmicutes)
ATGCTGAATTGAATATCCGGGTGTGAGACTCTTTAGTCTCATTTTCCAAATTTCTAAAGCTGGAAACCTTGCTAAATATACCTTTCCAATATGACCGAATTTTTCATCTGAAAATTATTATTGAAAACAAGTTTCAATATGTAGTATGCTGGGAATCGTAGTAATACTATATATAGTATCCGACTCCATAAAACACGAAGGAGGAATTGTCAAATGGTTTCCGCCACACAATCCCAGTACTCATTAAACTCAAAAGCTTTAAACGAAGATATCGAAACGTTTCCACAAGTGCATGCAATTACTCCTGATATGAACTTGACGCATAAAGGGGTATCACGCCTCGTGATGATTGACCGTTATTCTTTTAAGGATACGGAAAAAAAGACTCTTAAAGCAGGGGATTTTGTTGTTTTGACAGTTAAAGAAGATCCGAAATTTCCAGCCCGTGGCCTTGGTTACATCGTTTCCATTGATAAGCAGGCCAATAAAGCGAAAGTTTGGATCGAGGAAGATTACAGAAGCGCCATCGACAATCCGCAGGAACAGGAAGCAGGCATCGTCAATCGTCCGATCGACGTGATTGAGAAGCCGCTTGAAGTGTTTTACGAGCAGATTGCGAAACGCAACGCAACAGGACTTGCTTCGGTCGAAGAAACACCTGAAAAACGTCAGGAATGGTTTGAAAAGTTCTACCAGCAATTGGTCGGATTAAAATTCATACCAGCTGGCCGTGTTCTTTATGGAGCAGGTGCGGATACCGACGTGACTTATTTCAACTGTTATGTAATGCCGTTTGTGGGCGATTCCCGCGAAGGCATTTCCGATCATCGTAAACAAGTGATGGAAATCATGAGCCGTGGCGGCGGTGTCGGCACCAACGGATCAACACTTCGTCCACGCAATACATTGGCGCGCGGAGTGAACGGCAAATCATCGGGATCTGTTTCATGGCTGGATGATATTGCTAAACTAACGCACCTGGTTGAGCAGGGTGGGTCACGCCGCGGAGCACAAATGATTATGCTTGCGGATTGGCATCCGGATATTGCGGAATTCATCATTTCGAAAATGCAGAATCCACGCATCCTTCGTTACTTGATTGAAAACACGGAAGATGAGACCATTAAGAAGCTGGCTCACGATAAACTGAAATTCAAGCCTTTGACAGAGCAGGAAGATGCGATGTATCAGGGTATCTTAAATTACCGTGCTATTCCTGGAATGGGCGGATTCAACGAAAAAATCATGCGCGACGCTGAAACAAAATTACATGATGGCGGGATTTATTCGGTTCATAACGAAGAATTTTTGACAGGAGCCAATATCTCAGTCACATTGACAAGCGACTTTATGACAGCGGTCGAAAACGATGCAGACTTTGATTTGCGCTTCCCGGCAGTAGAATCTTATTCTAAAGAAGAAATGGCTATTTATAACGAGAAATGGCAGGAAGTCGGCGATGTTCGTGAATGGGAACGCTTGGGCCACGGTGTCCGTGTTTATCGCACGATGAAAGCTCGTGAACTTTGGAACCTGATCAATATTTGTGCGACTTATTCAGCAGAACCTGGTATTTTCTTCATTGACAACGCCAATGAGAAAACAAACGCTGCAGCATACGGACAAAAAGTCGTAGCAACTAACCCCTGCGGCGAACAGCCTTTGGCACCATATTCGGTTTGTAATTTGGCTGCGGTCAACTTGGCGCAATTCGCAGATCCAAAAACGAAGACGGTCGACTTTGAAGCTTTGAAAGAGACAGTCCGTGTCGGCGTTCGCATGCAGGACAACGTGATTGATGCAACACCATACTTCCTGGAAGAAAACCAGGTGCAGGCACTTGGAGAACGTCGAGTCGGTCTTGGTGTCATGGGTCTGGCAGATCTACTGATCTATTGTGATCGAGAATACGGCTCGCCTGAAGGCAACGAACTTGTGGATGAAATCTTCAAGACGATTGCAACAGCAGCCTACGAAGTATCTACGGACCTGGCAGCAGAACGCGGCAGTTTCCCGTTCCTTATTGGCAAAACGGATGATGAAACGGCTGCATTGCGCAAAGCTTTCACTGAAACCGGATTTATGCAAGACATGCCTGAACATGTACGCGAAGCAGTTCTTGAAAAAGGGATCCGCAATTCGCATCTATTGACGGTGGCGCCAACAGGATCTACTGGAACGATGGTTGGGGTTTCAACAGGTCTTGAACCTTACTACTCATTCACATACTACCGCAGCGGGCGCCTCGGCAAGTTTATTGAAGTAAAAGCAGACATCGTCCGTGAATACTTGAAGAACAACCCGGAAGCGGATGAAGAAAACCTTCCAAAAGCTTTTGTTACATCGATGGATTTGGCACCAGAAGCTCATGCTGACGTGCAATGCATCATTCAACGCTGGATCGATTCATCCATCTCGAAAACAGTCAACGCACCACGCGGCTATACAGTCGAGCAAGTGGAAGGCGTATACGAGCGTCTATACAAAGGTGGAGCAAAAGGCGGGACTGTTTATGTGGATGGCAGCCGTGATTCACAGGTTCTGACATTAAAAGCAGAAGACAATAATTTTGAAGAAGAACAGCCTGAAGAAACTGGCAAACGTCCGATCGTTCTGATCGACACGATCCAGGATCTCCGTTCTACTAATGTTACCATCGGTTCTGAAGTGGGCGACACATGCCCGGTCTGCCGAAAAGGAACCGTTGAAGAAATGGGCGGCTGCAATACTTGCACCAACTGCAACGCTCAATTGAAATGCGGTTTATAAGATGAAAAACGCGATGGCTGACAAGCCGTCGCGTTTTTTTGTGAATAAATTGAGAGATGGGCATTCCAGGTTCTGGACAGGCTTTCGCTTTTCTTATTGTCCAGCTGCAGCAGCCAGCCCCTCGAGTTGCTTCAGCCTTTCCAGCAATGGCAAAGACCTGCCATTACCGTCAAGGCTTCCAGCGCTTGTCGGGGCTATATGGCTGCTTTCGCTTTTCTTATTGTCTAGCTCCAGCAGCCAGATTCTAGGGTCATAAGCCACTCTAGCTATGCGGCTGAAGGACCGCCGCTTCGCCAGACCGTCTTATGCCCGTCGAATCTACATGGCTGCTTTCGCTTTTCTTTAATAGTTGCTCGATTTTTCCGATATGTTAAAATAATGAAGAATGTGTCAAGGGGAGGAGACAGTCAAATGCGTGTACTGGTCTTGAATGGTCCGAATTTAAACCGCCTGGGCAAGCGGGAGAAAGAATCGTATGGAACGTTTACATTAGAAGAGCTCGAGCAGGATCTAGTGGATTTTTCGTATCACCACAATATTGAGTTGATTTGTCGGCAATCGAATCATGAAGGGGAATTGATCGATTGGATTCACGGGGCTGGCGACGAAGCGCTGTCTGGCATCGTCTTGAATGCGGGTGCTTATACGCACACGAGCATTGCTATTCGGGATGCCATTGCCGCTATTCAGGTTCCGGTAATTGAGGTACATATATCGAATGTCCATAAGCGGGAGGAATTTCGCCACCATTCCTACATCTCTCCGGTAACCATTGGACAGATTGTCGGATTTGGGCAGGATGTTTACAAATTGGCGCTGCATGCGTTGATTTTAAGACAAGAGAGAGGATGAACAAATTGAAACTTCAAAAATTGCGCGCTGAAATGAAACATCGGGATGTTGAGGCGTTACTCGTCACAAGTCCTTTTAATCTGCGTTATGTCACTGAATTTACCGGTACGGCCGGACTTGCTCTTGTAACCGAGGACAAGGCATTTTTCATCACGGATTTCCGTTACACAGAACAGGCTGGTGAACAGGTCAAAGAGTTTGAGGTTGTCCAAGCCAAGAAAAATCTGATGGATGAAGCAGTTCAAACCATCCAATTCTTGAACATTCAAACGCTCGCTTTTGAACAGGATTATATGACTTATGCTACGGCCGTCCAGTACAAAGCGAAATTGGATGTGGAATTAGAACCTATCAGCAATTTGATTGAAAAGATCCGTATGGTGAAAACTCCGGATGAAGTTGCTGTACTGAAAGCAGCCGCGAAGATTGCGGATGACGCTTATGAACATATTTGCGGTTTTATTCGTCCGGGATTGACAGAGCTCGAAGTCTCCAATGAGCTGGAATTCTTCATGAGAAAGCAAGGAGCTGCTTCATCAAGTTTTGATACCATTGTTGCTTCAGGACTTCGCTCGGCGCTGCCGCATGGCGTGGCAACAGAAAAAGTAATCGAAAAGGGCGACATGATCACTTTGGATTACGGTGCTCTTTACAATGGCTACATTTCAGACATCACCCGTACGGTTGCAGTGGGAGAGCCTTCTGCGCAAATGAAGGAAATATATGATATCGTATTGAAAGCGCAGGAATTGGGCGTGGAGAAAATCGGTCCAGGCATGAGCGGCATTGAAGCGGATGCGATTGCGCGTGATTATATCAAGTCAAAAGGCTATGGTGAAGCTTTCGGACATTCAACGGGACATGGCATCGGCTTGGAAGTTCATGAAAGCCCAGGCTTATCATTTAGATCCGAAACGATTTTGGAACCGGGTATGGCTGTAACAGTTGAACCCGGAATTTATCTGCCAGGAGTTGGCGGAGTCCGCATCGAAGATGATATACTGATAACCGAGTCAGGAAATGAACGGTTGACTAACTCCACAAAAGAGCTTCGCATTTTATAATAAACGGAGGAACTATAATGATTTCAGTAAACGATTTTAAAACAGGTGTAACAATTGAGGTAGACGGCGGAATTTGGCGCGTAATGGAATTCCAACATGTAAAACCAGGTAAGGGTGCTGCTTTCGTACGGACGAAACTTCGCAATTTGCGCTCAGGAAGTGTCACTGAAAAAACGTTCCGTGCAGGTGAAAAAGTTGCCAAAGCGCAAATTGACAATCGCAAAATGCAGTATTTGTATGCCAATGGCGATACACATGCATTCATGGATACAGAGACTTACGATCAAATTGAATTGCCGGAACAGAACATCGAATATGAGTTGAAGTTCCTTCAGGAAAACATGGAAGTCCAAGTGATTCAGTTCCAAGGCGAAGTGCTAGGCGTCGAATTGCCAAACACGGTTGTCCTTGAAGTAGTTGAAACAGATCCCGGCATCAAAGGCGATACAGCAAGCGGCGGATCAAAGCCGGCTAAGCTATCAACCGGATTGTCAGTTCAAGTTCCATTCTTCATCAACGAAGGAGATCACTTGATCATCAACACAACCGATTCTTCCTACGTTTCAAGAGCTCAATAATAAGTGAAAGGCCTCTTACTGTAGAGGCCTTTTTTTAAAAAGTCGGCTTTGCTATTTCAAAATAGGCTGAAAAAGTCTAAAATGGAATAGGAATCAGTTAAATACATATTAGGGGAGTAGGATGAATATGAAAATCCAAGAAATCCGTGAAATCATCAAATTAGTAGATGGGTCATCCATCGAAGAATTCTCTTACGAATTTGAAGGCGTTAAAGTCAAAATGAAGAAAAGCGGCTCAGGTAAAGCTCAGCAGACAACTAGCTCACCTGCCGAGTCGCTTCAGGCATTTAAGACTGCAGAAGCACCAAGCGCTCCTGCACCTGCAAAAGAACCGAAAGCAGAGGAATTGGTCTCTCAGGAAGCACCGGAAATCCCAGTTTCCGACGATTCCGAATACCACAAAATCCTTTCGCCAATGGTTGGTACTTTCTATGAATCTCCATCTCCGGATGAAGCGCCTTATGTGCAGGCAGGAACTAAAGTATCTGCCGATCAAGTGGTCTGCATTGTCGAAGCGATGAAATTATTCAATGAAATCGAAGCGGAAGTGGATGGGGAAATTGCTGAAATTCTTGTAAAAGATGGTCAGCTTGTAGAATATGGCCAGCCTTTATTCCTCGTCAAAGCAAACTGAGGAAAGGGGAGATGGCTATGAAGAAAGTATTGATTGCAAATCGTGGAGAAATTGCGGTCCGGATCATCCGTGCCTGTAAGGAAATGGATATTGAGACGGTCGCCGTATACTCAGAAGCCGATAAAGAGGCACTTCATGTCGAACTTGCGGATGAAGCATATTGCATCGGTCCAAAACTA
>JASLAI010000195.1 GCA_030147225.1 Planococcus sp. (in: firmicutes)
ACTCGATATCAATTCTTCATAAAGCTTATAAATGGCTGGCTCCATCTGCTTAACCTGTGACCAGACAGTTACCTCGGGCGGCAATCCATTTTCAAGCACCGCTAAACGTGCCAGATGGTGCAGTGATTCTACCATATGATGATAAGCATCCATATAGTTCTTTTCTTCAAAGAACACTTTCCCTTCCATATAACGTCGAATCAGTTTAGCAAACTCCATACCCATTTTGATTTTACGTCCATAGAAAGGATAATCTTTCAGTTCCGTTTTTAGTTTTTCCATAAATTCATTTCGATCATAGATGACACGTCCGTAGAAAAGCCAATCCACAATTTTGCGGTTTGTGCCAAGCAGCAGCCATTTATGTAATTGCTTTTCGGTTACGATGTGCATTGCCGCCTTTTTATCCAAGTAGGTGTAATGTTTAGTAAACACCGGAGTTTCATTCTCTTTCGTGATGATTAATAAAACCGAATCGAAGGTATCTGTAATCTGACTAACCTTCTCTCTTTTTTCTACTAAGATCACCCCGAGCGTACTTTCCTGGCTGGCGCGTTCCTGATAAATAGGTCTTAGGATTTGTTCCATCAACTTTCACTCCTTGCTGTCTCTATCACATTCCGTCACGTAGTTGAAACGGAACGGCTAGTAATGAACTGCAGCGTAATTTCATTTCCCTGTAGTCTGCGGGGTTTTCCCGCTCTCTTTTTGTCAGACGGTGAAACCAAATCGATTGGTTCTGCTTTTCTTTATTTCGACATATTTATTGCTGATTCCTTCATTTGAAAATCGATATCACTTTTTCAGGGAGTTTATGATATAGTATGATGGATGCAAGGAGGAAATAAACCATGAAACCTTATAAAAATAAAATCAATCGCATTCGGACGTTTGCACTCGCGCTGATTTTCATTGGAATCGTCATCATGTACGTCGGCATTTACTTTAGAAATCATCCCGTAGTCATGGTGATTTTCATGCTGCTGGGCGTTGTCGCAATAATCGGCAGTACCGGTGTCTATGCTTGGATCGGTTTGCTTTCAATGAAAACCACACCGGTTGAATGTCCTAATTGTGGAAAACATACAAAAATGCTTGGCCGTGTAGATATCTGCATGCATTGCAACGAACCCCTCACCATGGATCGTTCGCTTGAAGGAAAAGAGTTTAATCAAGACTATAACAAGAAAAGTTCCCAATAATGAAAACATCCAGCGAATATAATTTCGCTGGATGTTTTTTATGCCATAAAAAAAAGCTTACCCACAAGGAGGTAAGCTTTTGGCCGGAAAGATCTTATTGGGCTTTTGCTGTTTTACCGGAACAAACTTGGCAAGTCCCATAAATTTCAAGACGGTGATAGTCCACTTGAAATCCGGTAACATGTGAAGCCAAATGCTCTACTTCATCCAGTCCTGGGTAATGGAAATCAACGATCTTTCCGCAGTCATTACAGATAATATGATAATGATCATGCGTAACAAAATCAAAGCGGCTTGAAGAATCTCCATATGTCAATTCTTTTACCAGCCCCGCTTTTCTAAACACACGTAAATTATTATAAACGGTTGCAACACTCATATTAGGAAATGTTTTTTCGAGCGCGCGATAAATGTCATCCGCTGTTGGGTGCGTTGTTGAATGAATCATGTACTCCAAAATTGCGTGACGTTGGGGTGTGATTCTTACACCTGTTGACTTCAAAGCATCAAGCGCGTCTTTTAATTGTACTTCAGACATCGCCGTGCACCTCACTTCATATAGATTCTTACATTGTAATCGTTATAATCAGTGTACCTAATCGAAGTGGTCGATGTCAAGAAATCACTATATTACCGCCGTTTGCCACGCATATTTCCTTTTATTTTTCGTGCAGCCCCTTTTCTTTCCTTCCGAGTCGTTGGTTGACCAGGCGCGCTGCGACAAACAAAAAGTCGGATAGGCGGTTTAAGTAAGCCAGAACATTTGGGGAAACCTCAGTTCCGATGGATAAGGCTGTTCGCTCAGCTCTTCTGACGACAGTCCTTGCCACATGAAGTGCCGCGCCTGAAGGATGTCCTCCGGGCAGAATAAAATTGCTGAGCGGAGGAACTTCAGCATCATACTGATCGATCCATTGCTCCAACTTAAATACGTCTTCTTCGGTTAATTTCCATTTGACTTCTTTTCCTTTGGGCGTCGCCAATTCAGCTCCTACGTGAAATAAAGTCGTTTGGACTTCATGGAAGATTTCGCACAACGCTTCCTTTTCCTCAAAAAATTCTGAGTTCATATGACCGATTGCCAGACCAATCAATGAATTCGCTTCATCACAAGTTCCATATGCTTCAACCACTGCATCATTTTTCGCAACTCTCGTTCCATACACCAAAGAAGTCGTACCTTTATCGCCGGTTTTTGTATAGATCTTCATGCTTAATACCCCTTTTCCATATTGACCAGATTTGCCGGAACCGTTTGGCCAGCTTGCCATTTTCTGAGATTTGGAATAAACACATCTAAAGCACGTTCGACATACTTGCCTGAGTGGCTGGATACATGAGGTGACACAATAACATTATCCATCGACCAATACGGATGGCCCTCTGGAAGTGGCTCCTGTTCGAAAACATCCAAAACTGCATAGGCAATCTCTTCATTGAGTACTGCATTCAGCAGGACTTTATCCGAAACAAGATCACCCCTGCCCAGATTCATAAAGATAGCAGTTTTTTTCATTGCTTGAAAATGCTCTTCTTTTAATAAGTACTTCGTTTCGTTCGTGCTCGGCAATACGGAAATGACATAATCAGCTTGCGGAAGTTTTTCCAGAATGGCTTCAAAAGAAACCATTTCATCCATATGATCAGCCGGCGTTCCAGAACGGTTACAGCCAATTGTATTGACACCGAAAGCTTTCAGCAGACGGCCGATCTCGGAACCGATAGCGCCCGGTCCCAAAACCAATGCTGTTGAACCATGCATTTCCGATGAATGTGTTCTGCGGCTCCATTCATGATTGCGCTGATTACGGTAAATTACCGGAAGTGATCGCTTAATGGACAGTAAATGAGCCAAAGCAGATTCAGCCATCGGAATTTTATGGATGCCTTTAACATTCGAGACCGTAATGCCCCGCTCCGCGATTGCTTGATGAGGAAGTTTTTCAATGCCTGCGCTGGCCACCATGATCCACTGCAGTTTTACAGCGTCAGCTATGTCCTCAGCTGTCAGATCTTCTCCGTAGGTGACAATGATGTCAGCTGAAGACAAATGGGATTTATCTTTATAGAGGAAATAAAAATCGATTTCCGGAAATTCGATTTTCAGCCTGGCTTGCTGGTCTTCTTTTGGAACGAACGTAAACAAGATTTCCATGAATGTCTCCCTTCTTACTGATTACTGATTTCTTTCAAAGTTCCCAAGACTTCTTGGATGTGATTTGGAACTTTGACTTTACGCCATTCTTTTACGACCGTTCCTGTCGGATCGATTAGATAAGTTGCGCGTTCGATGCCCATCGATTTGTTGCCATACATGTTCTTCTCCACCCACACTCCGTAATCTTCTGAAACTTTGTGGTCTTCATCTACCAGCAATGAAAATGGCAGGCCATGCTTCTCGATAAATTTATTGTGCTGGTCTTCCGAATCAGCACTGACGCCAAGAATTACTCCATTGAGTGCAGAAAAATCCGCCTGTGCATCACGGAAATCGCAAGCTTGCGTCGTACAGCCTGGCGTCATGTCTCTAGGATAGAAATACAGGACCACGTATTTTTTGCCAGCGAAATCTTGCAGGGAAACCGTTTCTCCCGCTTCATTCTTCAATGAAAAATTCGGTGCTTGTGTACCTTCCAATACAGTCATTTTCAACACTCCTTTTCTTATCTCTATCGTACCGAACCAAAGCTCCAGTTTCAATTTCTTTGGCGTTTCCTCACGAGATTGTCTACAATAAGGAATAGATTAATCAATAGGAGGCATTCATTCAATGAACCATTCACTATCAGAAAAGCTTCACGAAGAAGCATTACAACATATTGTTGGGGGCGTCAACAGTCCATCCAGATCTTATAAAGCGGTAGGCGGAGGTTCTCCCATCGCCATGGAGCGTGGGCAAGGCGCTTATTTTTGGGACGTCGATGGCAATAAATACATAGACTACCTGGCGGCTTACGGTCCAATTATCACTGGTCATGCCCATCCACATATCACGCAAGCAATTACGCACGCAGCGGAATCCGGTCTTCTATATGGAACTCCAACCCGCCACGAAGTTACATTCGCTAAGATGTTAAAAGAAGCGATGCCGAATATGGACAGAGTCCGTTTCGTCAACAGCGGTACAGAAGCGGTCATGACAACGATCCGTGTGTCGAGGGCTTACACTGGGCGGACAAAAATCATGAAATTTGCAGGTTGCTACCACGGTCATTCCGATTTGGTTCTTGTAGCTGCCGGATCTGGTCCTGCTACACTTGGCACTCCCGATTCAGCTGGAGTACCCAAATCTATTGCTGAAGAGGTGATTACAATTCCCTTTAATGATCCACAGGCTTATGCAGAAGCTATGGATCGTTGGGGAGAAGAAATTGCTTGCATTCTGGTCGAACCGATTGTCGGCAATTTTGGTATTGTCGAACCGCACGAAGGATTTTTGCAGGAAGTTCACCGCATTGCCCATGAAAAAGGCGCGTTGATTGTTTATGATGAAGTAATTACGGCTTTCCGTTTCCATTACGGCGGTGCCCAGGATATGCTCGGATTGACGCCGGATTTGACAGCACTCGGGAAAATTATTGGTGGCGGATTGCCGATTGGCGCTTATGGCGGAAAGAAAGAGATCATGGAAACAGTGGCTCCATTAGGTCCTGCTTATCAAGCTGGTACAATGGCCGGAAATCCTGCCTCTATCCAAGCTGGAATTGCTTGTTTGGAAGTTCTTCGCCAAGACGGTGTTTACGAGAAAATGGATGAACTTGGAGCACAGCTGGAAAAGGGTATTTTAGCTGCTGCTGAAGAATTTAAAGTGACAATCACAGTTAATCGTTTGAAAGGTGCCTTAACTATCTACTTTACCGACGTGAAAGTTGAGAACTACGAACAAGCTGAGGCAACTGATGGAGAGATCTTCGGCCGTTTCTTCAAGCTAATGCTGGAACAAGGAATTAATTTAGCTCCATCAAAATATGAAGCATGGTTTTTAACAACAGAGCATACCGAAAAAGACATTGAAGATTCGATTCAAGCGGTACGACAAGCCTTTAAGCAGCTGTAACGCAATCTACTACCTGCATTATTGAGGAAAGGAGGACCAATATTATGCAATTAGGTGCACGGATATTTAAAACTGGAATAGCCATTTCACTAGCACTGTTCCTAGCTAATTGGTTGAATTTGCCTATTCCTTTCATGGCAGGTATTGCAGCTATTTTCGCTATTCAGCCTTCGATTTATCGCTCTTATCTTACAGCACTTGATCAGATATATGGTAATTTAATTGGCGCCGCAATTGCTGTAATTTTTGTAGTGACAATCGGCTCAAACTACTTGACCGTTGGATTAGCAGCTATACTAGCTATTGTCATCATGCTAAAGTTAAAACTCGATAATCCGGTCCCTTTGACGCTTGTTACCATCATTGTCATTATGGAATCTCACGAACCCCAATTTCTCGAGTTTGCAGGCTTGCGATTCTTAACTATCCTATTGGGAATTTTGTCTTCATTCGTTGTCAACTTGATCTTTTTGCCCCCTAAATACGAAACTAGATTATTCACTTCTATCCACGAAGTAACTGAAGAAGTTATCCGCTGGATCCGAGTATCCATCCGTCATGCTTCTGATCACGCTTC
>JASLAI010000272.1 GCA_030147225.1 Planococcus sp. (in: firmicutes)
GCCTCCAAAGGGCAATGCCGTTTCGATTTATATGACCTGAATAACTACCTTTCATGAGATTTGGTTTCGTCCAATTGTTGCCCAATTAATTCGGTTATTTTTTTCAGGTACTCCGGACTGTGCGGAACCAGATCCCTTAAGCCAATCATTTTCTTTACAATTTTGCGGCCATTCCCAGTTATTTCAAAGCCTTCAACTTGAACTTCTTCTTTCTCCCCTTTAATCAAAGCAGTCAATTCTTCAAATTCAAGTTTTGCCATGCCAGATACTTCTTCAAGCTGTAACTCGAATGTATCGTCAATGTTTTCTCTGCCCTTGTATAAAAAGCAATGGCAACGTTCATTGTCGAGGAAATTGTTTATTGCCAGTTGATCTTTGATCATCCCTAAATAGATCAGTTCTTCAAAATCCACCTCGAGACCGAGTTCTTCTCGGACTTCCCGGATGCCGTCTTCAACAGTTTCACCCGCCAATAAATGGCCTGCCGCCGTGATATCAAAAAGCTTGGGAAAATCCTTCTTTCCTTCACTGCGTAATTGCAGATAAATGACATCTCTGTCGTCTTGACGGCTAACCACCCAGCAGTGAAAAGTTTCATGCCAGTAGCCTTTTTGATGAACAGCCTGCCGTGTAGCTATGCCTTGCTGTTTTCCATGTTCATCGTAAATGTTTATTTTTTCCGTTTCCATTCTTGCGCCCCTTTTTCTTCTAGCATAGTAAAAAACCAATCATTTTCATAACCGATTTTTGTTAATGGAAAATATAATTACGTATACTCGTTAAAATGAGTGTTATACGGTGCCACATGTTTGATGAACAGCAGATCTTCTTCCGTAACATCCGGAACGAAAAATTCAGTGCCCCAATGTTCCGATGAGAAAATATGTTGTTCTCCTCTGCTTAAAAAGACTGAAAACCATTTTAGCTTTTTCTTTTCGCTCACGTGATGGTTCATCAGAAATTGTGCGATTTCCAGTGTCAGAAGACCAGAAAAGATGGTCATCTCCTCCTTTTCATTAACATCGAACAATCCTGGCAAGCTTGAAGTGAGCTCCTCAATGGCTTCTGTTTCTTCGTTAAAACAATGAATTTCAAACATATCGGATTTAGCCAGAAAATATTCCATCAGCAGAAGCCAGTAATCATAGTTCCCTATAGCCGGTATCCGTTCCGATTCTCGATTATCTGCAAACTCAGTCAGTTCAAACTGTAATTGCGTCTTTAGTTCCATGCTGCACTTCACCTGCCCTTTTCTCCTGTCGCGTATTCTTCTCCAGCATGATGTACAGCTGATTCTCTTTTCTCTACTTCAAAGCGGCATCTGCTGTCTTGGAGTTGAAGCGTTCAATCCATTCAACAATTTCACTCAAATCATCAATTTCTCCATCTGCATCCAGACAGTTCCAATGTTGGTCTCGTTTCCAAATTGTTTTCATGCCGACTGCTCCAGCTGCCTGTATATCATTTCTCGGATGATCTCCAATGTAAACTGCTTCAGCCGAGGATATCCCGAAACCAGCTAATGCTTTTTGAAAAATAGCTGGATCTGGCTTAGCCATCTGTTCCCATTCAGAGATAAGAATTTCACCAAAATGATCTTTGATTCCCAAGGCCAGTATATTGTCCATTTGGAATTGCCCTTTGCCGTTTGTAATCATCCCTAAGCGGAGCGATTTTGTCGCCAGTTGATCAAGCATGTCATTTAAATTCGGGAACGGTACACAATGAGAGCTAAAGTTTGCTACATAATCCTCCAGCAAGCCTGGCCAATCAATCTCTTTAATCGAAAATTCTTTAATCAACTGTTGATAAACCTGGTCTTTCCAAACATAGCCCTTGGCGTCCAGTTCGATAAAACGTCTGGTGAAATCAGTCTTCGGTATATGCTGCAAGTACTCAGTTAACCGGTTGTACTGGTCGTCTATAAATAATGCCAATGAAGCATCCCGGTCTAGTAAGGTTCCATCCAAATCAAAAATAACGACTTTGATCATCTTAACTCTCCTATCTCTCATTCACTGCTTCCCAGATTGAGCTTCCGATAAAATCCTAAGGATTCTTTAAGAAATTCTCTATCATAACGCGTTTTCTCATGGATTCTTTCTACCCATTCTTCCAGCGTTTCAATCGGGCTGTCCAGGTAAAGTCCTGTACTTGTGCTTAAAAAGCTCTTCCAATTATCGAACTCCCAATGCACAGTTTCATCTTCTTGCTGCAACCGGATCTCGACCAATGGCTCCGTATGAATATGGTGTTGAGAATATTCGGCTGCCTCTAAAAATTCAGACCGTTCAACCGGTTCTGTCGCATACACCTGACTGGACTGTTTGCCGTTTGGCCGGTAATAAATTACCTCGATTACCTGATCAGTAGAAGTCACTTGAACTTCTGCTCCCGGAAAAAAGCCGGCGAGTCTGTCACCGTTAAAATCCGGACTACTTGCATCAATGAGGATCGGCTGTATCCACTGATCGCCTAAATCACAGAGAAACCTGCGTCCATCCGAATCTTCAGCCATGATAGCTGCATGAGCTTGCTCTGTACCAAGCTCACTGCCGATGGGATAAGCTTTTATTCCCGCCTCATCAAAAGCGGAAAGCAGCCAAATTGCCAGGTCAAAGCAATTGCCGGTAATGCCGTATTGTGTACGATGCTGTTTCATCAACTCCACATCTCGCTGCTTCTGTTCACTTGAACGCTGGTAGTACCAAGCTTTGGTCAAGGTCTCCATCGGAAATCCGTCAAATTGCCGCCAGACGGAAAGAATTTCAGCCGGTGCTTGCATGTTTTCCACCTTCTCTTTTATTGTATGGCTATTACTTCTCTTTTTTCTATCGGAATTCCTCCTATTAAAAGAAGAACTTCACCTATTGGAATTTCACACACAAAAAGAACAGACCGTAATGGCCTGTTCTTTTTCTCTTACTTATAAACTTACTCGGCCAATAATCCTTTACGCTGGCGAATCTGATAGTAGTTTAGCTGCTTAAACAGTTCAGAAGATGTTCCTTGGTCTACAGAAAACTCAACACCGTATTCGATTGTTTCCTTATCTTTCTGAGGAATTTTCCGGACAATAGAACCTACCAATGCAAAAGATCCTTCTAAAACATTAAAATGACAAACGATCGATTCATTCAAAGCATTGCTAACCTTAGAATAAAATCCTAGCCCACCTGCACTTATGTTATAAATTTTCACAGGAACAAGTTCTGCACCTTTTACTGAAACGTAACCTTCAATTGAATCGTCGAACCACAATCGGAAAAACTCACGGCGGTTATCGTCCATTTCTGCCCTCCTACTACTATATAGTCATATTTACATATATAAATTGATAAGCAGACCTTTAACTTCCCCTACTAGATCTAAAGTACCGATTCCTTCTTCTTCATTATTCAATACTTGGTCTTGAATTTCAATCAATTTTTTATCGATTACTTTAATGATCTGATGGGAGTTCATTCCGCCGCCCGGCATTTGGCTTTGTTCGTCAGATAAATGCAGACCATGGCGGGTGGATTCGCTGATAAATTGCTTGACCGCCTGCTTATAGTTCAACAAGTTTTCAAGTGTCCGCTGGTTGGAAAGTTTTTGCCCCTGTGCGTCCACGCGCTCCATTAAATGGTTCAGCGAATCATTGTGCAGCTTTGACTGAGATTTTTTCATGGCATTCAAAAAAAGATCACCATTTCTATTTCCCGTCGCTTGTACCGGGAGCCTTTCATTCTGGATATTGCTTTGGCTGTCAATGCGCAATTACAGCACCTCATCTTCTTTAAAATTCCCTAGACGCTTCTTATTCATATTGACGACGAGCTCGACTTCCCCGTAGTCGACTTGGAGTACTTTGGCAATTTGTTTGGAAGAAAATCCTTGCCTGGAAAGCTGAAGCATCTTTTCCGTTTCTATAGAAGCCAGTTGGGGTGCTTCTTCGAAATCAGAAGCAAAATTTTCTTCCAAGCGTTCGACCCGTTCTGCCAGCTGCAATTCGCTGTCCTTAATATAGGCAATTAATTTATCGTAAAGTTCATCATTTTCTTTTTCAAGCTGCGCCACAAACTCCGCCATACTCTTGTGAATTTCAGCTGGTTCTTCTTCGTCTATCTGCTGCTTTTTAACGGATAGCATCAGTTTTATATTCATCAGCATCAATAAGATGATTACCGCAATCAATAGCCACTCCATAGTAGTTATCCCCCAGATCTTCTGTTTCTTAATTTAAATCTCAAAAACGGTCA
>JASLAI010000376.1 GCA_030147225.1 Planococcus sp. (in: firmicutes)
CGAAAAGACTTTGGGCTCCGTAATTCCATTGCAGGACGATTCCTTCGTCATCAGTGACTATAATGCCGTCAGTAGCAGATTCAATAACCGACAGGAATTGCAGGTTGTATTCATCGGACAAGGATTTGACTTTGGTTTCGCTATGAATGCTGACAATGGCAATCATCAGGATCAATGCCATTCCGATGCCAACATTAAAGGCGATATAGCTATTGTCCATAGAATTGAAGGCTGCTGCTGAGTGATGGTGGACGGCTTCAAATGATGCAGCTGCCATTCCGATATAATGCATGCCTGAAACTCCGAAAGCAATCACAATGGCACTGACTGTCTTTAACCAGAAAAAATGATGGCGATTCCGGGAAAAAAACAGCAGGAACATAGCGAGTAGTGATGCGGCAAAAGCGACAAGTACAGACAGGATCCACAGCAGCGGATCATAGTGGATGGCAGCCTGCATTTGCATTGCCGCCATTCCGATATAGTGCATGGCGGTAATTCCTATCGTCATTAAGATGGCGCCGGCTAATACTTCGGTTTTTCGGATCATCGGCTTGCTGGTAATGGCAAAAGCAATCCCGCTTGCTAATAAAGCGGGGATGATTGAGGCGATAACCAAGTGTGTCTCATAAGCTACTTCCAACGATAAATGGGATGCCAGCATGCCGATGAAGTGCATCGACCAAATGCCAAGCCCCATAACGAGAGCGCCGAGCGAGAGCCACTTGATCCGTGCTTTTCCAA
This sequence comes from Planococcus sp. (in: firmicutes), assembly GCA_030147225.1. GTDB lineage: Bacteria > Bacillota > Bacilli > Bacillales_A > Planococcaceae > Planococcus. The sequence continues at coordinate 745 of JASLAI010000376.1, forward strand.
CTGCTCCAAATAACATCGCATTGATGTTCAGCGCAATAAAAGCGGAGACAGCAACCACAGCAACAGAAAGAACAACCAGAAGAGGGTCGTAGGATAATGGTAGGGCTTTCAATTGGTTCACTCTTCCTTTTAAAATAATAGTGAGAACAGGAATATTTATGTGTAAAGTGGAAAATATTTAATGTAAATACAGATGAATAGTACATGTATCTTAGCATCTTAATAGAAGTTTGCCTGAAATTTTAAATTTCTGTTAATAGAATCGTGCTAATTAAACTATTTTAATATATACTGGCTACAAACAGTGTTTTTTACAATTTTGATAGAATGTTTTCCGAAAATTAGGATTTCCGTAAAAAAATGTTAGTATTAACTTATACAAAATTATAATTAGGAATGAGAAGGTGAAGAGATGCAAGTTAAAAAAGCGATAATTCCAGCTGCGGGTCTTGGAACACGATTCCTGCCAGCGACAAAAGCCATGCCGAAAGAAATGCTGCCAATCGTCGATAAACCAACGATTCAATACATAGTGGAGGAAGCGATCGCCTCCGGAATTGAAGACATTATCATCGTGACAGGCAAAGGCAAACGAGCCATTGAGGACCATTTCGACCACGCCTTTGAATTGGAAGACACGTTATTTAAAAAAGGCAAAATCGATATGCTGGATTCTGTCCTTGAGACTTCCAATGTGGAAATCCACTACATTCGCCAAAAAGAGCCGCTCGGCCTTGGCCATGCCATCTGGTCTGCACGCCGCTTTATTGGCAACGAACCGTTCGCTGTTTTGCTTGGAGACGACATTGTGGAAAACGACGAGCCATGTTTGGCTCAATTGATGAAGCAAAATGAATTGACAGGCAAGAGCGTTATCGGTGTCCAGCAGGTACCAGAAGATGAAACACACCGCTACGGAATCATCAATCCTGTTACAATTGACGGCAAATTGATCAAAGTTGATAACTTTGTCGAAAAACCGGCAGCAGGCACAGCACCTTCCAACTATGCCATTATGGGCCGCTATATCCTGACTCCTGAAATTTTCGACTTTTTGGGTCAGCATCACTTGGGCGCAGGCGGTGAAATCCAGTTGACGGATGCGATTCAAATGCTGAATGAAGTTCAGTCGGTGTATGCTTACGAATTTGAGGGGCATCGGTTTGATGTAGGCGAGAAGTTTGGATTTATCGAAACAACCATTGAATTTGCTTTGAAACGCCCGGAATTGAGAGACCGGTTATTGAAGCTTTTTGAGGATAAATTAAAGGAATCGTATATTAACGAAAAATAAGTGCATGAGTTGAAAAGAACGAACCGCTTCAGCCAATTTGGCGAAGCGGTTTTTTCAATTCGATGCAGCTTATCCGCATGGGCAAATAATGATACACTAGACAAAGTCGAACTCGGGAAATCGCTTTACGAGTAAGGGGATTGTCCTTCTCCTATATCAATCTTTACGATCAACAACAATAGAAATGAGTGTTTAGGGTGGATAAAAAGTTAAGTTTTAAAAAAATAGCCGTGTGGCTGCTGACCTTGTTTTTCATGGTGGTCTTACCGCTTGTGACGCTGTATGCCAGTGAACAGCTAATCCGCGAAGTGGTGACTTTGCCGCTGCGGGAATGGATGACGGAGTTTCCGGAACGCTTCATGGTCAATGTGCTGCTGGTGCTGGCGCTTTTCAACCTGCTGTATCTTCTGCCGAGAAAATGGTTCATGTTTACGAGTCTCTTAATGAGCGGGCTTTTGGTTGTTTTCGCTTATGCCAATAAAGTCAAAATGGAACTGCGCAGTTCGCCAATTTCCGTCGGTGACTTTGCTTTGCTTAATGAACTGGGTGGACTGGAGCAGCCGATTGGCGTCAATACACCGCTTTTAGCTGGTGTTGGCCTGGCCTTTGTCGCGCTAACCGTACTGATTTTCTTCGGAGTACCAAAACTAAAGGAGAACTGGTTCATCAAAGTCGGTGTTTTCCTCATTTCCGCATTGTTCCTGGTGATGCTGTGGACCGATAAGCCGGCTTCGCCGATGGATAAAGCGCAATTCGAGAATACGTGGTGGAAGCTGGAGTTGGCGCTGATGCGCAATGGCGTGTTTGGAAATTTCGTCATGTTGGCCAAGCAGTCCAATATAGAACCGCCTGATGGGTTCTCTGCGAAAAATATGAAAAGTCTTGCAGAAAAATACGAGCCAACTGAAAGAACTTCTGAAGAAAAGCCGAATGTTATTTTCCTGATGAGTGAATCATTCATTGATCCGTATTCTTTCGGCGAACAGCATTTTGCCAAAGATCCGATTCCGAATTTCCACCGGCTGTATGATGAATCTCTGCACGGGGGTATGTACTCATCTGAATTCGGAGGAGGTACGGCCAATGTGGAGTTTGAAGCGCTGACTGGTTTCAGCATGCAATTCATGCCGGCCAATTTTGTTCCTTATCAATTGTATGTGACTCAAGCTTTGCCATCTGCTGCCTATGCTTTTAGAGAAGCGGATTACGAGACGACAGCGATTCACTCTTATTATGGCTGGTTTTACCAGCGCGAATCGGTTTATCGCCAACTTGGCTTTAACCGATTCGTCTCAGGCGAATTCATGGATCTGGATCACTCCAATGACGCCGGAAAAGGGTTTCCAAAAGATAAGCACATAACCAATTCAATTTTGGCAACCTTGGATGAAACCGAAGGTCCTGATTTTATTCACGCAGTGGCAGCGGAAGGCCATATGCCGTATCATAAGACCGAACAATCGGAATTTCTGAAGTCTGATACATTGCCCGACGACACGCGGCAGTATTTAAATAATTTCACTGAGAAAATGCACAGTGTCGACCGGGAGCTCGGCCGTATGGTGGAGCTAATTGAAGCGCGTGACGAACCTACTGTCATTGTGTTTTTTGGAGACCATTACCCGTCTTTCCCGGATAACGAAGCGGTGTACGGAGCGGAAGGCACGCAAGTCGCCAATGACTTGCTGGGAAATTACGATGATTTTATTGCCACCCATAAAGTGCCTTATTTCATCTGGAAATCCGATGGCAATAAACCCGCAGAACTGGATGTAACACCCAACCAGTTCAGTGCATTGGCACTGGAAATGGCCGGCGTTCAAGGAACTACGGTCACGGCTATACTCGACGAAATGCGTGAACAAGGGGATTCAGTGATTCCGTATAACCAATGGCAGTCGCAGATGGGCAGACAAACTCAGGAAATGAAGGACTTGCAGATGATCCAATACGATTTGCTGCATGGCAAACGCTATTCGGAATATTTGATGCCGGAGCTGGTCAGAACCCCGTCCCCAGATTATCATCTTGGACTGTATGCCGAAATGAATGCGCAGAAAGTCGTTGAGACGCCCGAGTCGTATGAACTTTACATTGAAGGCGCGCCGAGATTTTCGGAAGTCCTCATTGATGGCAAACCGATCGCCGCGGAATGGCAGACAGCTGAGCAGGGCTTGGCCATGTTTAGTATCCCAAAACAGCAAGTGGAAAGAGACGCTGAAATTCAAGTAGTGGTTTATAATTCTCGGAACGCTGTCTTAAGAAAAACAAATGTATTTACAATAGAAGAAACAGTTCAAATGAGCAGACAGTAAAAGCAGCGGCCAAGTTTTCTTGGCCGCTGCTTTTTAATAGGATTCAATTACTTCAATCAGTTGTTTTCCAGAATACGCCCCGTCAGCGGTGATGCGCTTTAATTCGAAGGGCGCTGAGCTTTGGGTATTGACTCCGCTGCTTACAGTGAAGGCAAGTTTGTAGCCTGCTTTTTGCGCTAAACGGATTGTGTCTTCTGAATAATCTCCATAAGGATAGCTGATGGCTGTGACTTCGGTTCCCAAGTTTTTTTCGATGGCGTTTTTCGATGCCACAAAATCCGAATAAATCCGTTCTTCAAATTCTTTCTGGGTTTCCAGTCTCTCGTCGAATTGAGCAGGGCTGGCAATCAATCCCCGATTTTGACCTTTCGTATTTAGCTGTTTTGAATGCGAATCCCAGGTGTGGCTCTGGATGCTGAGGGTTCCCGCCATTTCCCGCGCCTGCTGCCAGGAAATTTTCTCATACTCATCAGGTGTCACCCCGTCCTTTTCAAAAATACGGCTGGCAATGACATAGACGCTTGCTTTCATATCAAGTTCTTTCAGGACCGGAAAGGCTTCTGTGTAATTGCTGATATAACCATCATCGAAGGTGATGAGGATCGGTTTTTCCGGAAGAGCGATATTTTGTTCAACATGATTCAGTAAATCGTTTTCGGTAATGCATGTATACCCAGCTGATTTCAAAGCCAGCATCTGTTCTTTAAAACGTGCTGGATCAATGCTGATAGTATCATTTCGACCAGGCAGCAAAATGTGGTACATCAATACCGGAACTTCTGCAGCAATTATTTCGTTGCTTACTTCAATAATTTTTGGGGAAGTAATGGAGATGATGTTGGACTTGTCATCCCAAGCGATCTCAAGCCCAAAGTTCTCGGAGAGAAAACTTAGCGGAATCAATGTTCTACCATCAATGATGACAGGTGGAGCAGCAATGGTTATAGGTTTTCCATTGATTACAGCTGTATTTTTTCCAGCAGTCAACTCGATAATGTCAGAATCGAATTTTATGGTTATTTTTTTGATTTATTATTCCATTCGACTGAAACGCCCAGCGAAGTGATTGTCTGACGGATTGGAACCATCACCCGGTTGTTTTGAATAACAGGGGGAACGTCGTATTCCATTAAGCTGCTGTCTTGAAAAACCAGAATGGCAGAGTTTTTATCTATTTGAAAACTGTAAAGCCAAAAGCTGATGCCAGCGAGAAATAAAGCGCATAAAGCGACTCCAGATTTCTTCATTTTACAATACCAATATGCATATATGTAACTAGTCCTCTCTATAGATAAATAGTCATGTAAAAAGAGTATCTTCTACTAATTGGTGATTGTCAATAATAATTTAGGTATTTATAATTATTTATAATTAAATAAAGAGGTACTTTTAACACTCATAAAAGGATGGAAATTCAACCCTGTAATTATGGAAGAGTTCTGCTTATTACAAAGAAATGCTAATGAAAAATATTGAATTTCAGTCTTTGTAACTAGTCAGATCTTAAGTAAGCAACAAAATCAAAAACCTTTTTTTAGATGATTTTCTCCGAAAACTTGTTGTAGAACCTCGAGTATCCAGCTCTTTCGAGAATCAGACGTATAGCATCAAATTTAATGGCAGCAAATGCATACTCTTTTAGTAATAGCAGGAGGGAGAAATTGTCTTTGTCATGCACTAGTTTTTTATGAAAGTGATTTTTATTCCCGAGTATCGAAGAATGTGCTTAGGTCTTTTACGTCACGTAATAAATAAAATATAATTCAAATAATCTAAAAAATCTGTTTTTAGTAGTGGATAATTTGTAGGAGTGTGATAAACTATCTAAATAAAGAATGGAATTGTAAACAGATGGAAATTCATGTGTGAAAAGTCTGCCTTTGCTTTTAAGAAAGCTTTGGTAAAAGGAGGCATCTTCGAGGTGCATGATATTTATTTTGAAACGAGGTACGGGCGCTTATATGAACAAATCGAACAGGGAAGGTGCGAAGTTTTTGAATTCTGCCATGCGTTCGGGAAAGTCCGCCATATGTTCATTAAACGGCTTATTCCTGTGTGCATTAACGAAGAAGCCTATTATGATTTAAGTACACCATACGGTTATGGGGGGCCGGTTATTACCGATTGCGAAGAAGTACATAAATGCCAGGTGATTCAGGGCTTCCACGATGCTTTTGAAGCATACTGCCAAAAAGAGAACATTATTTGTGAGTTTGTCCGGTTCCATCCTTTGATGACGAATGCCCAAGATTTTCGGAGCTGCTATGAATTGACGTTCCGGCGTTATACGACGGGAACCAATTTAAAAAACTACGATAATCCAGTAAAATCAGAATTTTCCAAGTCAAAGCAAAAGAGCATTCGGAAAGCTTTAGAGGCTGGAGTAGACTACCAAGTAACAATGAACCCTCCCAGTTTGGAAGAATTCAAGCAAATTTATTACACGACCATGAAACGGAAAAATGCCGATTCTGTTTACTATTTTAACGACGAGTATTTCGACGATCTCTTGAAATATTTCGGTGAGCATATTGTTCTTGTAAAAGTTCTTTATGAGGGGAAAGCCATTGCAATGGGACTGAATTTGGTTTACGGGAAAATCATTCATATTCACTTATCTGGAACTTTGGATGACTATCATCATTTGTCCTCGGCTTTTGTCATGCGATATGCATTGGCCTTATGGGGGAAAGAACACGGAATGGATTTGATTCATGAGGGTGGAGGTATAACAGGGGAAATAGATGATCCTTTGTATCTGTTTAAAAAGCAGTTCGGGAAAAATACGGAATTTATCTTCTACGTCAGCTACAAAATTTGGAACCGAAAGATTTATGATTTGCTGTGTAAGACAGCAGGAACAGAAATGCAAACTGACTTGTTCCCGGCATACCGCTCAACAGCAATCGTCCGAGATCAGGTAGGTATTAAAAATCAATAAAATTTCAGAAGCAAAAGTCTGCTTTCCAATAGCAGGCTTTTTTTTCTGCAGGTTTTCCTATACGTTCTAATAAAATCTGCGGAAGTGCCGTACTGCAAGACAGGCTGTGCTAAATCATTATGTTTACTATTCGCTCAGGTACTCAAAAAACCCGCTTCCGCTTTTTAGACAGGATGCTATAATGGAGCTTATTGGATAGAAGATGATTTTAACAGTAAAG